>JALZJF010000046.1 GCA_030859905.1 Acidobacteriota bacterium | reverse complement strand
GTCGCTAACCGCTCGCGGTTCTGACAGTAGTAATCCAGGACCCGGTCGCTACCGCTCGCGGTTCTGACAGTAGTAATCCAGGACCCGGTCGCTACCGCTCGCGGTTCTGACAGTAGTAATCCAGGACCCGGTCGCTACCGCTCGCGGTTCTGACAGTAGTAAACTCCAATCTGAACATGTCGGAAACAATTATTGCCAGCCAAGCAACACCCAACCCCACCACAGAAGCACCCACAGGAATCTGTCCCGTTTGTGGACGCACCGCCGAAGAAGCCCTCATAGATCTCTCGCTGCTGGATTCAGATCTGCGACTGCTTGTCGAAGCCAATTTGCCGGGCGTGAAGTCCTCAACAGTTTGTCTTCAGTGTGTGGAGTTGTTCAATCGGGCAAAGCGGCAGATCGAATCCCACTCCGCGGTCTTCGAACAAACCAGCTTTGTGTTGCCGACGCCGCTGCGCATGAATGCTGACGAGCGGTTCACTGGTCGCAAGGTCACCATTGCTTTCCTCGACTCCGGGTTCTATGCACATCCGGATTTGATTCAGCCGGTGAACCGGATCCTAGCGTATCACAGTATCTTTGATTCAGATGATGATCCGACATCGTTGAAGACGACTGATGTTTCAAGCTGGCACGGGATGATGACCTCCGTTGTCGCGGCCGGAAACGGCTACCTCTCCGACGGGTTTTATCGCGGGCTGGCGTCCGAATCCAATTTAGTCCTGGTCAAGATTGGCAATGCGAGACACATTCCTGATAAGGACATCGACCTTGGTTTGCAGTGGATCCTCAAACACCGTGAAGAGTATGGTATTCAACTCGTTAACATTTCCGCCGGGGGAGATTTTGAGAAATCCTACTTAACCAGTTCCTTGTGTCAGACCGTCGAGCGCGCAGTCAGCGAAGGCCTGATTGTGGTCTGCGCGGTCGGTAACGCTGGAATGGCGCCGGGCCATCCGGTGCTGCCACCGGCGAACTCGCCTTCCGCGATTTCGGTGGGTGGACTCGACGATCAGAATTCGCTCGATCGGGCCAAGCGCGGCATGTACCGCTCGTCATACGGACCGACGATTGACGGTCTGCAAAAACCAGAAGTAATCGCTCCGAGCATCTGGGTTGCGGCCCCGATTCTGCCGCATACGCCCACCGCGGACGAGGCCCGACTCTATTCTGAGTTGGACGCGGCGGCGGATGAGAAGCTGCCCTCGATCATTGAGACTCACAAGGGAGTAGACCAGGACCTGGACGAAGCCAGGGCCTTGCCCGTGCCGCTCTTGAGACAGCTTATTACCATCAAGCTCCACGAAGGTAACGTGATTAACCGATACTACAAGTACGTTGATGGGACATCATTCGCGTCCCCTATCGTGGCATCGACGATTGCCTGCCTGCTCGAGGCGAATCCCAAGTTGACGCCGCAGCAGGCGAAACGAATTCTCATAGACACGGCCGAACGAGTTTCAGGCATTGAGGTGGAACGTCAGGGGTGGGGTGTCATTTCTCCGGGACGAGCGGTTGAGGCAGCCCGGTCATTGCGATCGTGACAGCGAATAGAGGCCCAGGCAAATGAGACTCTGTGAAAGCAGTAGAAAGATAAGACCCGAACAAGATTTCAATCGCATTCTAACTCTTCACAACGAAATCGCGCGGGCCATTTCTTCTAATAGGGATCTTGATTATCATTTTGTCTCTGATGCGACCGCAGAAATTCGAAAGAAAGCCAGCCGTTTGCGGACTACCTCGGCCTTCATGAGCCAAATAAGGAACCGCAGAACACAACTGTTTATTTCGGGGTTGGCGTTTGTTGAGGCTGCGGCGAAGGCTGAGGAGCAGCCCGAACAAATACTATCGGTTCCGACGCAGTTACTCCCTTACCTTCCTGCACCGTAACAAACAGATTGGGCGTGACATTAGCAATGGTATCCTTTTGGCCACCGGGCCAGGTAATTTCTAACCTAAGAGTCGTTCCCTCTTCCTGCCTACCCAGCCCAAATGTCAACGGCAATTCACTTTGCGAACAGTAGCTTGATCCTGTTCTGACCATGCCGACTATATTCCGGCCGGTCGAAGTCTTCATTCTAACTTTGGCGCCAATACCATCACGGTTGGCTTTGGCGCCTATCGTCCGAACTCGTAACAGATCGTTCTGATTCGCATTCTCGTTGCGAAGTAGACGCGCCGGACCATTGTTCTCAGTAATCAGCAGATCGAGATCGCCATCGTTGTCAAAGTCGCCGTAGGCAGCGCCGCGACCGACGACGGCTCGATTCAATGCGCGTCCAAGCTTTCCGGTGACCTCTTCAAACTTCCTTTTGCCCCTGTTGTGAAATAGGTGAGGAGGCTGAGCGTATTTGACGTTGGGTTGAACCACACTGATGTCGTCAGAGACATGCCCATTCGCCGCAAAAATATCCAACAAACCATCGAGATTGTAGTCAAAGAAAAAGCAGGCAAAAGTCAGGGACTGCGCAGACATCTTGCCGATCCCTGAGATAGCTGCCTCGTCCGTGAATAAGCCTGAGCCATCGTTGTGGTAAAGAGCCATGCTTTCATTCGTGAAGTTGCCGATCACGATGCTCTGCCGGCCCGAGCCGTCATAGTCGGCGGCGTCGACCCCCATACCCGCGCGGGCGGTACCAGCTTCGCTGAATGCAACCCCGGCAACCACCGCAATGTCGGTGAACGTCCCATTTTGGTTGTTGCGATAAAGCTTGTTCGGCTCAGTATCGTTAGCTACGAAGAGATCCATCCAGCCATCGTCATCAAAATCCAGCAAGGCAACACCCAGCGTCTTCCCGGCCGGATCGTTGAGGCCGGCACGCTCAGTCACGTTTTCAAAGGTGCCGTTGCCGCGATTGCGATACAACGTCCCACTCTGTCCTTGGTAAGACTGCGGAGTGCAATATGACTTGTTCTTCCCATCCAGCGTACAAACTTGATCCGTTTGCGCGGACCACTCGACATAATTGCCCACGAACAGATCGAGCTTACCGTCGTTATCAAAGTCAAACCATGCCGCACTCGTGGAAAACCCGGGGTCTCCAATGGCTGCTTTGGCCGTGACGTCCGCAAACCTCCCGTTACCGAGGTTGCGAAAAAGGTGGTTAGGACCAACACAGGTAATGTATATGTCGACGTTCCCGTCGTTATCATAATCGGCAACAGCTACTCCGATGCCGTACATCTCCACGCCCAGTCCTGACTCATGAGTAATATCGGTAAAGGTCCCGTCTTTGTTGTTGCGATACAGCGCCAGAAATGACCTGCGCTTTTTGTTCTCCGGCCAATCCATGGAATTGACAAGCAAAATGTCTTGCCAACCATCATTGTTGTAATCAAGAAATGCACAGCCTGCGCCGATTGTTTCGGGAAGATACTTCTTTCCCATTGCGCCACTATGGTGCTTGAAACGTATTCCGGCCTGGCTCGTAACATCGATGAATTCAATGGGCCCGGAAGGGCGCGTTGGGGTGGGGCTGGGCGAGGGCGAGGGCGATGAGGCTACCGCGACTTCGCTGGACTGGACTGCAGTCGGAGTATTTGAAGGCGACTCCTTGCAGGATGAAAACAGGAAAGCCAAAAAAATCAAGAAGCAGCACGTGACCCAACATTGGGGCATTCTTATCGATTTCTCCTTCTAATCCACAGATTCCGCAGCACAGCTTACGCCGCGCTGAGTAATCTTTGGATTACTTAACTGCTGCCGCGGTACGGCGCGACTCAAGCCACATCTCGATTAGCATCGCGGTTGGTCCGACGATAAACAGGGCATAGAGCGGCGCGTAAATTACCTGGTTGAGACGCAGGAGCATCTCCACGAGAGCGACGAAAACAACCACAACGCACTGACCAGTTTTTGACCTTACGGTCGTCTTCGGATCGGTCACCATAAAGAAGACGAAGAGTTGATACATCGGTCCGGTTATCGGCGCTATCTCTGACTGCCAGGGATGCCCGGTGATCCAACTTCGCAAAAATGCCAAAGCAAAGAACGAGACGACGTAGGTGGCGCTAATGTGAAACCGCTTGGCACGCCAGATGATAATCGACCCTAAGAGCCAGATGACCAGCATCGGCCATATAAAATTGCCCCACTGTATGCTCAGACTGGCCACCGTTTCGGGCGCGAGAAACAGCAGCACACAGATGCCGAAGTTTGACGGATTCCAAAGGTGGCGACCCCTCACTCGCAACACATACTTCGACATGATCGAAATTACACTACACAGCGCGTAAGGCCAGATGGCTGGCGAGCGAATGAGAATGCCAACACTGATGCCAGTTATGTATGCGCTGGCGAGATTGAGCCACTTGCCGAAAAAGATTCGGCCCAGCACCAGCTCCGCAATGATGGCTGAAACGATAGCCAGTGCCGTCTTTTCGTAGCTCTCTAGAATGCCGTATGAAAGATGTCCGACCAGCAGAATGCAGGTAATAAAAAGCGGGGGCACATAGCGGCTATCGAAACGGATCTTCTTGTGCCTGGTAACTTCAAGCGCCGGAGTCACCGCTGGTGGGCTAGTCGACTGGCTCATAGGGGTTCCTTAATCCTATGGATTTGACCGATTAAAGGCTTTTCAATGGTCTCAACTTTTCCCGAAGGCCAGCGAATTTCAGCCTTCTCAAGCCGCGGGTTTTTGCCCAGTCCAAAATGCAATCGGCGCTGATTCTGCGCGCAAAAGCCGCTCCCACCTGAAACCTGCTGCACTTGCTGGTGGCCATCCCAAAACAAGCGAACCTCAGCCCCGATGGCGCTGCGGTTACTAGCGGTGCCCTCAAGATCAAAACTGATCCATTTGTTGTCGGGACTAACGTTGTTCTTATAGATAAGCAATGGACCTCTTTGATTGGCAACTACCACATCCAACACTCCGCGATTCCACAAATCAACCAGGACAACAGAACGCCCGTCATAAACATCGTTGACGCCGACCGCCTGGGCGACATCGACGAACTTGCCCGCGCCGTCGTTGAGCCAAACTCGTTTTTGTTGGTAGCCGGATAAGCTGCGACCTGCCATCGCAGGCCAGTGGGCAGCATCGGAAATGATGGTGGAGTTGCCGCCAGCGATTTTAGAGAAATCGTACCAGTAATTCGTGTTAGGGTCGGCTGATACGTAACCGTTGACGAGGTACAAATCGAGAGTGCCGTCATTGTTGAGGTCGCCGAATTGAGCGCCAAAGCTCCATCCCCCAATTTCGACGTTCATCTCGCGCGCAAGGTTATCGTATTGAAGTGAGTCTCCCGCGGTTCCCTCCTTCGGCACCCAAAGATTGTTCCCCTGGAGAAGCACGCCTTCTTCAGCAATGTTCGAAACGTAGATCGAGTACTTGCCTTGATTCAGAATATCTCCCACGGCGGCGTTCATTCCGCTCTTTGGTGAAAAGCCTATGCCGGTTTGCCTGCCAACTTCACGAAACTGTTTGCCGTCATTGAAGTAGAGTTCCGAAATTCCGTAATCGTTCGCGATGAAAAGATCGGAATGGCCCGTTGCACGCAAGTCGGCTGCAGCCGCGGCCAGGGCCCACCGTCGAGTGTCAATGCCGGCTTTTTGACTAACTTCTTCGAATAAACCGTCGCCCAAGTTGCGGAAGAGGTATTTACGCCCGCCGTTTTTGGCGTACTCGAAGCTCTCAGGCATCATCCTGGTAGTCTTCAGATGCCAAAGGTCCACGTCTTCGGCATAGTAGCCGCCCACGAAAAGGTCCAGGCGCCCATCACGATCGTAGTCAAACCAGATAGCGGTGTTTGCATTAACCCAGGCGGGGAATCCAGCCTTCTCGCTGACACGAGTAAAGCTTTGTCCCCCCTGGTTGCGAAAGAGTTCGGGCCGACCCCACTTGTACACAAACAAGTCTTCGTAACCGTCGTTGTCGTAGTCTCCCCAAACCGCGCCCATTGAGACGCCGGTCCCCGCCTGATTGAGATCGGCTACACCCATTTCGGAGGCGACGTCTCTAAAAGAACCATCCGCCATGTTTCTAAAAAGCGAGTTCTTACTTCCCTCGCCGCTGTTGGTGACATAGATATCTGCCCAGCCATCGCGGTCAAAATCCACAATTGATACGGCCGCTCCCATCGAAGCCACTTGCGGCATGATGTGATCCAATCGGCGATCCAATGTGGGCGCCTGATGGGTGAAGTTTACGCTGGATGCCTGAGCGACTTCCTCGAGGTAAAAGCCGTAACGTGCCAGCGCACCTGCAGTGTCCAGCTTTGCCGCGGGCGCCTCGCGCTGCGCCGAAAGGCGCTTGATCACAAGCGGCGTCGCCAGCAGAGCGACGAAACAGAGCACGAGCAGAACGCGGGCCATTTTACCGTGGGTCATTGCTTGCGTGAGACCTCAATGCATTCTTAAAGATATCAGTCGTCACATAGCGAGTGTGATAAGTCTGCCAGTCGTCAGGGTAACGGCGATACACCCATTCGTCCTCGAGCCGGCCTGGCGCCTTGATGTATTCATTTTCAGCGTGATAAGGCAAAGGCGTAACGGTTTTCGAGAAAGTAGAATTATAGTCACCGTCCTTAATCCACCCATCCCCGACAATCACGTAATCGCGCACCCAACCGGACGGGGGTGGTTCGGGCGCCGCAAAACGAAGCGACATCTCATCGCCCGCATTCATTATCACGTAGCGATCATCGGCGCGCATCAGCAGCTCTCGCACATCGCCGAACCGCGTGTAGTAACCGATAAGATCGCGCCAGCGCTGCTTGGAGCCCGATAGACGATTATAGTCTGGTATTTCAGGCGATGAATCATTCGCCTGGTTGATAACCGAATAACCACGATAATGCAGATCCGCCGCCTCGGGATTTAAACGAGTTATCCGCGGCGCCACTTCGGAAAGGCCTGGCGCCCATTCGAGCGAATCCCAGTAAATTTCCAGATTGGTTCGCAAGCGCAGCAGCCGTCGCGGTGTGCCTGGCGTGAACACATTCGAAAGATCGAACAAGCAGATTTTCTTTCGTCCCGCCGGAAACCCCAGATTGGATCGCGCAACGCGCCAGGCGCCGTGTCCGTCCGGAACTTCCAGGCTTAAGGGTTTAGGTTGCTGATGTTGTCCCTGACTAATAGCGACGTTGATTGATGAATCGGTGGGTTGCATCCAGCCATTGGCAATCAACCAGAGCGGTCCACTTTCGGGCACGTCCTCACCCAGATCAACTTCAACATAATGATCTCGCGTTACTCCCTGATACTGACCCGGTCCAAAGGTATCAAGGTAGTTTTCGTCCAGAGTATTCACGATGCTCGTGACATCGTGACCGTTGTCATCTACTGCGCGAGAGATTTTACGCGGAATCGACACCGTTGTGATGGCCAACTTTGCCGGAGGAATAACGAAACGTTCGTCAACGAAGATTTCGGTTCTCTCGGGGTGATCAACAGCCATTAGACTGAGATGATCGTAATAATAGGACTCCCACAGTTCCGCCGTGATCCGTAAATCGTAGTAGCCATCGAGCGCTACGAGTTGATCCCTGCCGATTTTGTACCATTCCTCGGTCGCTTCTACCCGAGCTGTTCCTAATGTGTTGATGCGCAAACCAATCGCCGAACTCCACGGAACAGAATCTTTGACGAACTCCATCTGCCTACCGTTATAGGCAAAAAGAAATGGACACGAGCCTTTCAACCGTTGCTCAGTCACGATCTCCTGATCAGCTTTGACCTCAAATTCGGCTCGCACGGTCCCATTGGGCCAAACGACCCGGATGACATCCACGCTGGTCTGTTCGCCCAAACCGAAGTGGACCAATGGCCCTGTGATCGGTTGCTTCTGCACGATCAACCCGGAACGGATTTCTATCTCGCCGCCAATTCCAAAAGGGTTGATGCGCTGGTCGCCCACGGCGTGGCTGGCGCGTGGCCGGACTACTTGCCAGTGATAATTTTTCGAACCGTGATTGAGGGCTTGAAGTGGTTGGCCTTCGCCGGAAAGTCCCAAAAGATCCAGACGCCCGTCAGCGTTTAGGTCGGCGAAGTCAAAGACTCGCTCCGGAACGACCGCGTCCTTCAATGAGTTGAACTGACCCTGCTCGTCACTCAACCATACCAGCGCGCCAACACTACAATCCGGTGGACATTGGCTCGGGACTGAAGAAAGAAGTAGCAGGTCCAGCCCTCCATTGTTATCAAGGTCAGCCAGGCGCAGGCTCGGTTGCCCTTCCAGGTAGCTAGGAGCATTTCCTACTCTCGCGACCTCCGCAGTCTCCCATTCCTGTCCTTCGTTTTTGTCGGAAAGGCGGGTGATGATTCCGTCTGCTTGGGCGATCACTAAATCCAAGACGCCGTCGTTATCGATGTCAGCGACGTTGATCGCTCGCGTTGATGGCAGATTGGCAGGCAATGAACGCTCAATGAACTGCCCCTGTCGCTCATTACTAAAAACACGTAACCTTCCTGAACCGTCAATCAGCGCCGCGTCAGGGTCACCGTCCGCGTCGAGGTCAGCCCAGGCAAAACCTCGGAGGCCGGAGATTCCGGTAAAGGGGTGGATCTCGGCGAAGGTGTTATCTCCATTGTTTCTCAAAACCGTAGGGTTTCCTTGTTGTGATCCGAGAACTATGTCCAGATCGCCGTCAGCTTCTATGTCTGCAGCCCACGCGCCGATGTAGGCGGCATTAATCACGGCTGCCGGCAGCCTGGTCTGCACGGTCACGTCAGTAAAAGTAGAGGGACGGTCCTGACGGAGCAGACGCACGCCGCCGGCGCCGGCCAGTACCAGGTCAGTCTTGAAATCATAGTTAAAGTCGATCGGCAAAATGCCGTCGGGTGAGGGAGGGATATTGGACGTTCCGCCAGGGAACGGAAAGTTGGCCCCACTCGTCAAGCGCACTTCCCGCGCGGTTGCGGTAACGACAATTGGCGCGCCTACTCCACTCAAGGAAATCGCGCCAATCCAATCGCTGGGACTCGGGTCGGCGCCTGGTACTGGTTCGGGCTTGAATTCAATTGTCGTGTCCGCAGCCGCTGTCGTGAAGACTGGAGATTCCAACTTGAGAAAGTTCGTGAATGGCACGGCTTCTTCCCCGGGCGGAGGCTTGAGGGCTGCCAGACTGCGTCTGTATTCAGGAACGCGCACCAACACGTTCCGCAAAAAAGTTGTGCGGGTCGCGGCCGCACGCACATCCCCGCTGTTGGCTGCTGCCTCGACGGCTGCAACTTGCTGTTGCACTTCGGCAGGCCAGGTGGGTGAACGCGCCGTAATCTTCGCGAGCGCCGACTTCAGACGTTCGGCATCGCCCCGCTTCGCGGCTACGCGGCCCAGTTCGACCAGCGCCGCGATGTTGTCCGGTTGCACAGCCAGAATCTGTTGCACCAGACGTTGAAACTCGGCCGGGCCACTCTCATCACCTTGCCGCTCAACTTCCTCGGCGAGCTTATAAAGAGCTGTTAGATTACTGGGGTTTAACTCGACCGCTTTGCGCAACGCATTTATAGCCTCCGTCGATCTACCTCGACTGCTCTCCAGGAGTCCCAGGAGATAATGGATGCCATCGTTTTCGGGGGCAAGGCTGCGGGCCCGCTCAAGTCGCTCGGCTGCCGTCTCGAAGTTTCTCTGGCGCAGCGCCAGCAGGCCCCAGTTGGCCCAACCGGCTGGTTCCATCGGTGCGAGTTGCGTAAACTGCGCGAGCTTGCTGTCAGCCTGAAGGTCATGACCGACCTGCAGGGCCGCGAGGCCGATGTAGAACGTCCTGACTAGCTCGTTGTATTCCGGGGAGGATTTCGCCGGCAGCCTATCGTTTGGACGGCATGCGGTGATCGCGAAAAGCGCCACCAGCGGCAAGATGATTGCAGCTCGCTGTCTTTTTAAAAGGACTATGCTCATCAAATTTTCGCGTTTGGCCTTGTTGGAGAATCAAGATAACACAGACACCTTTTTAGGGGGGTCTCATGCTCACACAACAGCTACTCCCTGGTATCGCGGCACGGAACTGACGAGATTTGCGTTTGTTGGCCGCAGTAGTCAACTTGACAATCGAACTTTGCGACTTATATTCAATGCAGTCTTCCTATTCATCATCAGATTATCAGCAAGAGTTGGTCGTTTGCATTTACCGGAATCGCCTATGAAGCGTTTCAAAACTAGTACTTTATTGCTGCTATTCTCTTTCACTCTCCCAACGGCGGTTTCATTCTTAATAAACCCGACCTCAGCTCATCGTCAAAATCAGCCCTCAGCCGCGGCTGTTCGCGAAGACGCATATCGCGCGAATAACCTGGGCGTTGCACTGCTCGAACAGTTCAAGTACAAAGAGGCAGCGGACTCCTTTAAGCGGGCGTTGCAGCTCGAACCGAAATTGGCGCTGGCACGAATCAATCTTGGCATCGCGCTCTTCAATGTGCCTGACCTGCCGGCGGCGCAGAGGGAATTGCAAAGCGCCATTGCGCTTCTTCCGGCGGCCCCACAGCCGTACTACCTACTCGGCCTGGCTGCGAAGACGCAGAACCGATCCGAAGCTGCAATCGCTTCTTTTCAGCAAGTATTACGCATCGATCCCAATGACGTAGGTTCGAATGTCAACCTGGGGCAACTCTACGCACAGCAGCGTAAATACCCGGAAGCAATCGCAGTGCTGCGTACTGCCTTAGCCGTTGAACCTTTCAACGCTACTGCGCTCTACAACCTGGGAACTGCGTTGCTGCGGTCGGGCCAGCGTGATGAAGGCCAGAAAGTCATCAAGCATTTTCAGGAGTTACGCCAACGTGGTACCGGCACGACACTCGGAACAAATTATCTTGAACAAGGTCGCTACGCGGAGGCGCTTGTTTCAACTGGCGCTGAGCCTGAACTGGTTAATCAAGCCGTTCCCGCCGTTACTTTCACTGATGCCACCTCTGCTTTTTTGGGAAGCACACCAAAGGTCGGCGGGCCGGCTGCCGCTCCGCTCCTCGGCCGACAAATCAAGACTGCCACGTTGAACGAGGCCGGCCGACGTGACCTCGCGGGGTCGCTCGGCGGGAGTGTAACCCTGTTCGATTTCGACGGTGATGGAGACCTTGACCTATTTTGGATATCGCCGGCTGGACAGCATCTATATCGAAATGACGCCGGAAAGTTTACTGACGTTACTGGTCTATCAGGAGCGCTGAGCGGGAAGTTTACCGGCACGGGTGTGGGCGCTGTCGCGGGTGACTACGACAACGACGGCAAACCGGACCTGTTCGTAGTTCGCTATGGACGTCTTGCGCTCTTTCGCAACGAGGGTGGGAAGTTCTCAGACGTGAGTGCAAAAGCAGGGATTCCCGCCTACCCATACCTTCCGTCATCGGTCGCCTTCGTCGATATCGACCACGATGGCGATCTGGATCTTGTCATCTGTGGACTAGCGGATCTTTCCAAGCCGCCGAAAAGTGGCGAGTACGCGGTCTTTCCGGATGACTTTGCCCGGGCGCGGAACATGTTGTTGCAAAACGACGGGCACGGAAAGTTTACCGATGTGACAGCTACGGCCAAGTTGTCCGGAACTGGACACGCGACGGCTGTGGTGCCGACGGATTTCAATAACCGGCGAGACATCGATCTCCTGGTCCTCAATTACGGCAAAACTCCAGAGCTTTTCAGCAACTTGCGTGATGGTAGTTTTCGCGAGGTCTCCGGCGAGGTCGGACTCGCCGCAAACGGCCGCTGGACAAGTGCTGCAGCCGGCGACCTGAATAAGGACGGGTATACGGATTTCTTGTTCGGCCGCGCGGATGGAGCCGCTCTTTTTGCGATAAGTGATGGGCGTGAGAAGTTCAAGACTTCGGTTGCGCCGAACGGATCGGAGGCGGTGCGGGCCGCGCAATTTCTGGACTACGACAACGACGGTCTGCTCGATATCGTGGCGCTCACTGACAAGGGACTGCGCGTCTGGCGAAATGTCGGAAATGGTTGGACAGACGTTACCGAACGGGCCGTCAGCCCCAGCCTCTCGCAAGTAAATACGGGCCGTATTCTTGCTGCCGGGGATATTGATAGTGACGGCGACGTAGACCTGATTTTAGTTTCATCGTCAGGCGAGCTGTGCGTTGGTCGCAATGATGGCGGCAACATCCACCATTCGCTGAGAATCAACCTTGCCGGCAAGGTCAGCAATCGCAGCGGCATAGGCTCCAAGATCGAGGTCCGCGCGGGAAGTCTGGCGCAGAAACTCGAAACCTACTCCACTTCTCCTGCGCCCGCGCCCGCAGATGTGGTCTTCGGGCTTGGCAAACGCACCTCGGCAGACGCCGTGCGCATCTTGTGGCCTGCGGGAATCGTTCAGGCCGAAACGGAACTTGCGAAGGCACAGCGGAATGTTGCGAGCACAGGCGCTGCTGCTAAAACCGCTTCGGCTTTCACGCTCTCAGTTACCGAACTTGACCGCAAGCCCTCATCGTGCCCGTATCTTTACGCTTGGAATGGCGAGCGTTTCGAATTCGTCACAGACTTCATGGGCGGCGGCGAGATGGGTCATCTGGAGGCCCCGGGAACTTATAACGCGCCTGATCCCGAAGAGTATGTTCGAATTCGCGGTGATCAACTGAAGGAGCGCAACGGACGTTATGAGTTGCGCGTGACAAACGAGTTGGAGGAGGCGCTGTTCATAGATCATGTGCAATTGATCTCCGTGGCCCATCCGCAAGGTATCGAGGTCTATCCTAATGAAGGACTGACTGCTCCGCCGCCGCCTTTCAAGCTCTACGCCACGCGCCAGGCACGCGTGCCGCTAGCGGCAGTCGACGATCACGGCCACGACGTACTTTCCCGGATCGCGCGCATCGATCGCGAGTATCCTGATGATTTTCGTCTTCATCACATACGTGGTTATGCCGACGAACATACCTTGACGCTGAAACTCATCGAAGAAAAGTCCAAAGGGGAAGAGTCCAACGTCCCACGTCCAACGTCCAATGTCCGTCTTCAGCGCTCGGCAGCTTACGCAGGCATTACAGATTCAACCACCACGAAACAGACATTGGACATTGGACGTGGGACGTGGGACATGCATCAAGCGCGCAGCTCCGAAAGAATTCTATTGCTTTTGACCGGTTGGACCGATTATGCGTGGTCGAGCGATAACCTTGCCGCCTCTCAAAGCGGCAAGAGCTTGATGCCACCCGCTCTTCAAGTGAAGGATGGGCACGGGCGTTGGCGGACCATCATCAAGAACATCGGTATCCCCGTAGGCCGTCCGCAAACCGTATTAGTAGATCTCACGGGCAAGTTCCTAAGCGCGAGCCGCGAAGTGCGCATTGTCACGAACATGCGTATTTATTGGGATCAAATTCTCGTGGACACCTCGGCCGGGGACTTCCCTGTGCAATTGACCTGGCTCGATCCGTCGGTCGCCGATCTCCGCTGGCGGGGCTTCTCCCGTGAGTTCTCGCCTGATGGACGTCAGCCACTAGGTTACGACTATGAGCAGATCTCATTCACTTCGCCCTGGAAGGTGATGACCGGGCGATATACGCGTGAGGGCGATGTGCGCGAGTTGTTGCTCAAATCTGATGACATGTTCGTCGTTTCGCGACCCGGCGATGAGCTAATCCTGTCGTTTGCAGCGGACCAGTTACCGCAGTTGCCGCGCGGGTGGACCCGCACGTTTCTACTCTACGCCGATGGTTTCAGCAAAGAGATGGACATTAACTCAGCCAGCCCCGACCAGGTCGGTCCGCTGCCCTTTCACAGAATGAGCAAGTACCCATACACTTGGCCCGAGCATTATCCACTAACTAAGAAACGATTAAGATATCTGGAAAAGTACAACACGCGGGTAGTCACGTCACCGATCCCTTTGATCGAGACCGAGTTGCTCGGCAGAAGATGAGACCTACACGAAGCGACCCTAACGGCATTCGTGTCGTTTCGTGTTATTTCGTGGATCGGTTTTTCTGTTAACCGTTGCTCACCAAACAAACTGCGGGTTTGCACCGCGAGAGTCTGAAAGACTATGCAACACATTAGATACGCAGTAGCTGCATGCCAAACAGATCTCTCCAACCCACTCGATCGCCGCGCCATGCGCGCGAATACAGATCGCATGCTTTCGATGATCGACTCGGCCGTTGCGGGCGCGGCGCCGTTTCTGCCTGTACGGCTGGTCGTTTTTCCTGAGTTCGCTCATGCGGCGCCTGTCTTTCCCACAGCCGCGGAATTGATTGCGAAACTCGCGGTAGCGATCCCAAACGAACATACTGAGCGGCTTGAACAGAAAGCGAAAGAACACGACGTCTACATTCAGACCGGTTCGATGCTCGAGGTTGATTTAAAATGGCCCGGCCACGTCTTCAACACGACCTGCCTCGTCGGGCCGGAAGGGCTGCTCTACAAATATCGCAAAGTAAATACCTGGATTCCTTACGAGGTGCACAGTAGTCCGCACGATCTACCTGATTATGATGAACCGCTTTTTCCTGTTGCAGAGACGCCCATTGGCCGGCTGGGCTGCGCCATCTGTTACGACTGGCTATTTCCTGAAGCGTTAAGGCAGCTAACTGCTAATCGTGCGGAAGTGTTGATACGGGTGTCGGCATACATGGATCCCTGGGGTGCGACGGAGCCAATGGCCTGGTGGACCATCGTGAATCGTTGCCGCGCTCTCGAAAACACGGCTTATGTGGTGGCCGCAAACCAGGGCGCGAGCTTAAAACACTACCCGCCCTATTCCTGGCCCGGTGGCAGTCAGGTGGTGGACTTCGACGGACGTATGTTGGCCGAAGCATCTCCGGGTCCGGGTGAAAGAATCGTAGTTGCTCCGGTCGATATTTCCGCTTTACGTCACGAACGCGCGACCCGTCGCGGACATCACATGCTGGCGCACCTGCGCACCGAGGCTTACCCCGTTTATCAACGGCATCAATATCCACCACGGTTCGCTGATGATAACGGAGCAGATTTAAGCTACGAGAGAAACAATCTCTTGATTGACGAGGCAAAACGGAGCATCGAGTAATGGTTGTAGGGGCGTCCCTCCGTGACGCCCTCTGCGTTCGCGGTAGAGACGCCCCTGGTGTCGCCACTCGGGGGTGGCCACGGAGGGGCCACCCCTACAACTCCTAACCACGTCGCCACATCTTTGATCAACATTGGTCTTAACTAAGCATTAGATGTGTGACATTGAGCCTGCCCGCGCTTTTCCAAGTACTGCTGGTGATATTCCTCCGCTCTGTAAAACTTCGAGGTCGGAGTAATCTCGGTGACAATCGGTCTCTTGTACTTGCCGTCTCTTTCAAGTGTCTGCTTTGAAGCTCTCGACGCAGCTTCCTGCTCTGGCGAGTGAAAGAAGATGGCGCTTCGATACTGCGCGCCGACATCTGGGCCCTGCCGGTTGTGTTGGGTAGGATCGTGATTCTCCCAGAACACTTTGAGGAGTTCCTCGTAAGAGACGATGGACGGATCGTACTCGACTTCCACAACTTCCGCATGACCGGTTCTTCCGGTGCACACATCGCTGTAGCTCGGATTCTCGAAATTTCCTCCGAGGTAGCCGACCTGCGTTGACGCTACTCCCTCAATTTGACGGAACGCGGCCTCAACGCCCCAGAAGCAGCCCGCCCCAAAAGTTGTTTTTAGCATTTTCCTCTGACTCCTATGCAGTTAATTGTCGCCCGCTTTGCGCCCAGCAACCCCAACGGCCAGGTTTTGCGAAGAACGCGCGACGACTGGATCACTCTGATGTAGGTTACTACATCCGACGGAGATGTTTGCGCCGCCAGCTTTTTTTCGCTCTCCATCCTTCCGCAAGCAAGTATTGTTTGCTAAGTTTAACCTCTGGATCAAACCTACGCCACAGCCGAGGAAGCTATGTCCCGTTATTCCCCGATTGACGAACGCACCCATCAATACCTTCTGAGTATCTCTCTACGCGAACCGGAAGTAGCTCGACGCTTGCGCGAAGAGACGCAGCAACGGGAAAACGCGCAAATGCAGATTGGCCCCGATCAGGGCCAGTTTATGCAGCTCCTGGTTCAGGTGCTCGGTGCGAGGAAAACGCTCGAGGTGGGGGTCTTCACCGGGTACAGTGCCCTTTGGGTCGCGTTGGGTTTGCCAGACGACGGGCGCATCATCGCATGTGACATCAGCGAAGAGTACACAGCCGTCGCCAGACGCTACTGGAAGGAAGCCGGCGTCGATCAAAAGATCGACCTGCGGCTCGGTCCAGCGCTGGAGACGTTAGCAGCACTGCTCAAAGCAAACCAGGCCGGAACGTTCGACTTCGCGTTCATCGATGCCGACAAGACCAACTACGAGAATTATTATGAACGCGTCTTGCAGTTGCTCCGCGCTGGAGGGTTGATTGCCATCGATAACACTATCTGGTCGGGCAAAGTCGCCAATCCCAATGTGAACGATGAAGACACGGTCGCGATCCGCGAGTTGAACGAAAAACTGCATCGCGACGAACGGGTGACGCTTAGCATGCTCACGGTCGGCGACGGATTGACCCTGGCGATGAAGCGCTAGTCGGTTCAAAGTGTGAAAGGCGCGCTCTTAAGGGAACGCGCCTTTCATTCATTCTCACTCCCTAAAAGTAGTAATCGCGGAGTGAGTCATCAAACTTACCATGATTCATCCAGCCTGCGTAAGCGGGCGACAGCATAGAGTCTGGGGCGTGAGCCCCAGGAAAGCAGCGCAGATGAACATCAGCCCGTGTAACGGGCGGCAGCGCGTTCTGTTTGATACGAGTCCAATATGATCTCCGCTGTCGCCTGCTTCGCAGGCTTAGTACTCTTCGTTTGAAGTGACCTGGGACTCACGCCCCAGGCTGCCGCCTGCTACCGCAGGCTTACGGAAAACGGAACTCTTGCCATGAACGTCGGTTTTGCGTCCCGGGACTTGGCCTGCACTTTTCTTCACTCGATTCGGTCGCATTGTTCCTCGCAAGTCGCGCAACACCCCCGCTAAAAGTTCGTTGAAGCGCACCGGATCCTCGAGCATGGGGTAGTGTCCAACGCCCTTCATGATCACAGCGTCGAACTGAGGCGCATACTTGCGGTTGCCCTCCAGGTTAGTGGGATATAGATCGGAGTTGATTGCCCTGATCGGTATCTTGATCGTTTGCAAGGCTGGAATGGGATCGTACTGCCAGGCTGCCTTTATGATCGGCACCCCAAGCTCTGGAGGCATTGATATTGCTTGGGAGAGAACCCGCTCTTTTACGGCGGCGGGAGTGCCGGGTGCAAAGAGATACTGATTCGCGTACTGCGTTATTTGACCCTTGTAATCGGATTGGATCTGCGTAACCATGGCCTCGACCTGTTCGGCGGACATCTTCTGCTCCACATTCTGCAGTGTGTCCACTGGAACAATTGCAATCACTCGCTCCGGCATTCGGCGCGCAGCCTCCAAAGCCACTGGTCCACTCATGGAACTGCCGATGAGCACGACCCGCTTCAAACCGAGCTTCGTAACCACTCTCTTAATGTCGTCGCCGTAACTTTCAATGGACCAGTTGGTTCTTCCTTTGCCCGACTCGCCGTGACCGGGCAGATCGATCGTAACGACTCGGTGATTCTTCGCGAAGACGGGTACCTGGTTTTCCCAGAGAGTCCGGTCACAACTCCAGCAGTGGATAAACACCAACGCCGGCTCGCCTTTCCCCTTAACTTCGTAGTGAATCTTAACTCCGTCCGCGGCAGTCACGACAGAGGCCAGCAATAAGATCACACTTAATAACATGAGCTCTTCCTTTCGGCGAACATTGTGTGCTGAGAGCAAGACCACGATCCACGAAATTACACGAACCGACACGAAATCTTCTTAGTGTCATTTTCGTGTTGATTCGTGGATCGTATCTAGGCACGGTAAAATTGATTCCTACGGGTACATTCACAGCCGTACGTTAGAGGATTAGTCAGTCTGCGGCCGAGAGAGCGCCTTCCAGCAACAGGCCCTTTTCCAGATGGCGTTCGTGTGTTGCGTACGCAGCAGCATGTGGATCTGTTGGTGGGCAGCGGGCAGATCGAACATCAGGGAAACCGAATGCCGGGTCCAGAGTCGCAGGGGGCTAGCTTCAGCGCTGCCTCTCGAAAACTCTGTCAAAATAGTTGCCAAGGTAATGATCAGGAAGAGGGACACTACAATACTCGAAGCCGTCAGGAGTGTGCGCCGCTTGTTACGCAGGATATTCTTCAAAATGAGTTTGCTGAACTTCATAAAAGTGCCTCCAGCGCAACTACTGTCCGGGCCATATCGTCGCAGCTAATCGTGAACGTGTTGAAGTCGGATGCCTCAGCGACCCCGTCAGAACGGCGAGCGGTAGCGACCCGGTGTGCTCGCGGCTGCTCTCAGCGTGTCGAGGTCAAACCACCCGGCGAATGCTTCCCAGTTGAGACCGGGTCGCTACGCTCACCGTTCTGACAGGCGCCTTCCGGCTTCGGCGTTAACCCGTTCGCGCGCCTCGGACCTGAGCGAAGTGTAAGACCGTGCCGAGTCCCGCCCCCAGGCAAAGACCGTACAGCAATCCCCACAAAAGCATTCCAGCTCTCCCTCCAACGGAATCATTAACCGCCGAGCCGAGAAAGTAACCGAGTGAGTTAGCTACGAACAGCATAGCCGACAAGCTAAATGCGGAGCCCACCACCCCGAACCCGGCGGCGAGGACTAAGCCCATCAGGAGAGAGCCCGCCAGCGAGCCGATCCATTCGCCCACGACACCTCGTAAGACGAAGTACGCGCCGACCCAACCGGCGGCGTAAGCGAAGAAAGCCGCAGCGAAGAGCAGGTAGAATCTCGGCATCTGCCACCGGCGGACGACCAGCGGGGCCAGCACCCCACCACCCAACAGGATAAAGAGAAAGGTCCAGGCAATGTAAGCGCCGAACAACCCGAGATGCTTGTACATCCACCCTTCCGCGTAGGCGACTGTGGCGAACACACACAGACTCACGCTGCCAAATCCAAGACTCCCCGTCAGCAAAGAGCGTCCGAGTGACGGAACAGCAGCGAAATCCGCCGATCTGTTTCCTGCATTTTCCATAGACTCAAGCTTCATGCGTCCACACACTGTTTGAAGAAAATCAGCCTCGCCTGAAGATTTTTCATTGCGCTGAAAAGTTTCTCGTGTAATCGATTTCAATTCAGAGCTTAGAGTCAGCACGTCTTTCCGCCTGTCTGCTTTCCCCTGGGGTAAAGATGAGGTGGACCCCGTTATTAAGTGACCGGCATGATGATTTGACCTCGTTCAGATGTAGTGCTATTACTGCTACGCATTTTATCATCGCTGCTGCTGGCTTCGAACAGCAATAATCGCAATATCTAACCAATGTCTCGATTGCATGGCGCCAGCAGCTTAAGCCTTTCCTGATTCCCGAGGGGCCAGAGATGGCAACGCCACTCCTAAGCCACCTCATTTTCAAGAGCAGAATTGAAAGAAGGACGAAGCAATGAGTAGTCAGGCAGTTTCCCGGAGCGAGGAACCACGTGAGCGGATGAGTACACCGAAAGACAATTGGCTCGGATTCGTTGGCGATGTCCTGAAGTTTACCGGCGAAGTGCGGTTCAAATCTATGCTGCGCATTGATGGAAACTTCTCAGGAAACGTGATTTCTACAGATGGCACCCTGATCGTCAGTAACGGTGCGCAAGTTACCGAGGCGATAATAAATGTTGCCGTAGCCAAGATAAATGGAACCGTCGAAGGCGATATCAAGGCCAGTAAAGAACTCGTGCTCGGCCGCACCGCAAGCGTTACCGGGACTGTTTCCGCGCCCGCCTTAGTCGTCGAGGAAGGAGCGCTTTTTAACGGCAGCTTCCGGAGAAGTTGAATCGGCATTAGTTCTGGTGTTTCTCGATGTACTTGCGAGCGAATTCGTTCAAGTGCGGGCTTTCCCGCAGCCCGACCTTCTTCGCCTCTTCCTCGGCGGCCTCCAGCGTCCAACCGTCCCTCAATACTCTGCGGATCATCCAAAAGGCCCCGACGCGAATGGCCGCGGCGCAGTGAATGAAGGCGGGGCGGTTCTTCGGATCATCAGCGATCTTCAGGAACTCTGTAGCCTGTTCCTCTTTAGGCTCGCCAAAGACGACTGGAATATTGAAGTAGCGCAGCCCCAATTCTTTCGCCTTCGCTTCTTCTTCGGCGGCGCGGTGTTCGCTCGGTGGCCGTAGGTTGATGATCGCCTTAACACCCTCCGCTTTTAATTGCTCCAAATGATCGAGTCTTGGTTGAGCGCCTGTACAGAACTGGTCGTTGATGCGAATGAAGTTTCTGATTGGTCGAACCTTTTGTGTCGCCATAACTGAGGCAGAAACGAGCAACAGCAGGAAAGGAATTGCCTTCACTATTTTCATCTTTCAATCTCCCAGATGGTGCAAGCAGGATATTTGAAAGCACGCTGTCGAGGGTCAGGTGCAACAGCTACGTTCGACGGTTACTTTTACAGCACACTGCGAAGCGGCATAACGTCGCGCTGCAGCGGCCCGTCGACAGATCCATCGTGCGGCAAGTTGTCGATCAGAGACAGCTAATTACTGTTTGCGGCAAGCGCTGGTTATGTGCGGCGATGACACTATTTAGCAATAAGCCTCCCGGTGCTGCACCCCGTCTGTTCCCTTTGCCGTCTCCGCCACTATGAAATCCACCACGCCCTCAAGGTTCCCGCTCCGGGCGTAAGCTTCGCGCTGCCGGGTCGCGCCGGTGCCACGCTCGATGACCTCACGAACGAGTGAATAAACTTCATCCCACTCATCGTGCTCTTCCAGCGCGGGGCGCAAATGTGCAAGCAGTTTTTCAATCAGCTCGCGCGCAGGGATGGCCCGTCCTTCTTGTGTATCAATCAGTTCTTCATCAAGCCCGAAACGCGCGGCCCGCCACTTCGCGGCTCGCAAGATTTCCGGGCGGACGTGCTGGACCTCTACGTGACGCTCAGCTTCCAATGCGCATGTCCTCGCCAAAGCACGCGCTGTGCCCGCAATCATCACCGCTTCATCCACTGTCAGGCACACGTCTGCGACCCTAAACTCCAGTGTCTCGTAGCGGGCGGAGGGTCGCACGTCCCAGTAGATTCTGGTCGCGTCAGAAATGCTCCCCATAGCTGTTAAATCTCCAACCAGGCGGTCGTATTCAGACCGCGAGTTGAACACCTGCGGGGTGCCTGACAGAGGCCAGCGCCGCCAGATTTCGGTCCGGAAACTTGCATACCCGGTGTCCATGCCCAGCCAGAAGGGCGAGTTGCAGGTCAGCGCCAGCATCGGCGCTAGCCATGGGCGCGAGCGATTCATCACCTGGATCGCGATCTCGCGGTCGCTGATCCCGACATGGACGTGACAGCCGAAGATTAGCTGCTCTCGCGCCAGTTGTTGGTAGTCCGTGGCAATCTCCAGATAGCGCTCTTTGGGAGTCAGTTTTTGCTCCCCCCAGTGCGAGTAAGGATGAGTTCCGCCAGAGGCAATACAGCTCCCCCCACGCTTCGCCGCGGTGATTATTTCTCGACGTAAGTGCTGAAGCTCATTGCGCACCTCCGTGAGTGTGCGGCAGACGGGAGTACCGATCTCGATCTGCGAGAGGTAAAGCTCTGGCGTCACAAGGTCACCAACCGCCTCGCGCGCTTCCGTCAGGATGGATTGAGCTCGCGAACGCAACTCGCGTGTTTCCGGGTGGATGATCTGGTACTCCTCTTCGACCCCGATGGTAAATTCTTCCCTTGCACCGGACATGTATTGGGTTCCCATTTGTTGGTTATCCAGGTCTGTAGTTACAACCTGCCTCTTGTAGGTGTGGCAACTGGGGCATTGAAAGCCTGCTCTAAATACCGCCATAGGAACGGCGATTTCAAATAGTGCCGCTACAAAACAAAAGTTTCACCGAGTCCGAAGAATCTGTACCTGTCACCCCGAAGACCTTCTTGAAAATCTCGAAGCCTAAATGCCCGGTGCAGTGGGCCGGGGCCACGGATTCGACGCCGTATTCTTCGCGCATTCGCACCGCCAACTCTCGATATATTCCCTTTTATACGGGATTGAGATGAAATCCGCCGCAAATAATTCAACGCTGAAGGTCGACGTTATGAACTCTGAACTTCCGGACTCAAGATTTAGGCGATTGAACTCTGATTGCGTCCGATGCTGAAGACTTTCACCAAGGCAACGCCGGCAACAAAGCCGCCAATATGGGCCATGAACGCCACGCCGCCGCCCGACTGAGGACCCGCTCCAATCACGCCGAAGGCGCTGATTAACTGGAATACGAACCATAGCCCAATCGCCACCACCGCAGGCACGGTGGTTAGCATTCTTAGCATGATCACGCGAACACTTCTTTTCGGATAGAGCACTAAATACCCACCCAGCACTCCCGAGATGGCTCCGGACGCACCGAGGCTGGGAATAAATGGATTATCGCCGAACACAAAAGTCGAAACCACGTGCGCAAGCGAGGCAATGAGCCCGGTGAGAAGATAGAAGATGATATACCTCGCACGTCCCAGGGCGTGTTCAAGATTATCGCCAAAGATCCACAGAAAAAGCATGTTGCCGAATAGGTGCATGATGCTGCCGTGCATGAACATGGAAGTCAGCAGAGTGAGATAAACCGAGACGGGTGTCGGCTGAAGGCCAATCACTCCCCGTTGATCTCCAACCTCAATTGGGACAGGCCGCGCGATGTCTACGCCGGTTCTGATTTCTTCCGGCACAGTGGAAAACGCATAAGTAAACTGATCGTTTGTTCCCAGGCTTTGCAGAAAAACGAAGACCAGCACATTGATGGCAATGAGTATGTAGTTGACGATAGGAAAAGTGGTGCGGTCGCTGTTATCGTCACCGATAGGGAAAATCATTTAGTCACCTCTATCATTTAGTCACCCCCTCAGGACAGAGCAGAGTCTGGCGCCAATCTAGCCAGAAAACATGTCGAAAATCTGTCTGTCCCCATCCTTCAAGTGCGTGACACTTCGTTCACTTTGCCAACTGACGAACACCCGCGCGAACAATTGCCGGTTCGTGGGGCTTCAAGAGTTCATACCCTTCGGACCGCGCAACGTAAGTGGCGGCGGTAAGGTCGCCCGTCACGTTAAGCGTCGTACGGCACATGTCGAGTAGGCGATCGACACCCAGAATGATCGCAATCAGGGCCGGGTTTATACCGATGGTTACGAGCACGCCAATAATGAATGGTATGGAGCCCGACGGCACGCCGGCGGTCCCGATGCCTCCGAGTATCGCCAGGTAAACTACCATCAACTGCTGTCCCATTGTAAGATCAATACCCGCGAGTTGCGCCAGGAAAAGCACCGTGACACCTTCATATAAGGCGGTTCCGTTCTGATTCGCAGTAGCGCCAACGGTTAGCACAAAACTGTTAATCTCCTGCGGCACGCCCAGGTTCTCTTCAGACACGCGCAGGGCGGTCGGAAGGGTGGCATTTGATGAAGACGTTGAGAACGCGGTTAGGATCACCGTCTTAATGCGTCTGAAAAACTCCAGCGGCGACATTCGCGAGAGGAAGTAGATCGAAAGCGAATAGACGCCGAACATGTGCAGCGATAGACCCAGCAGAACGGTGAACACAAACCACGCCAAAGCCTGCAAGAGATCCAGTCCGAAGCGGGCTGTATTGTTGAAGAG
The DNA here is from genome assembly GCA_030859905.1 of Acidobacteriota bacterium. GTDB lineage: Bacteria > Acidobacteriota > Blastocatellia > Pyrinomonadales > Pyrinomonadaceae > PSRF01. The sequence continues at coordinate 10,177 of JALZJF010000046.1, read as the reverse complement.
CAGGCAGGCCACTGCATAAGGCGCAAACTTCATGATGATCTCGATGATCTTCGCAGTGACCTCGAAAAGAGCCTGTAGACCGCTCAGCAGCGGGGCTGTGACTCTGACTGGAATAAGAGTTATGGCAATACCAATTACCAGGGAGAAGAACATGAGATGAAGCATGTTCGGAGTCCCCGCGGAAGTTGCGGTGCTGGGATTTGAGGGGACACCGGCGACGGCGGCAACTGGATTTGACGGCACGATGGTCTCGACCACTTGCATGAGTGGCGACTGGACCGCGCCCGCCTTTGTAGCCGCCTCTACTTGCTTACTAGCATCCGAGCCGTAGCGTTCTTCGAGGGCGGCCTTCGTCGTTGGGTCAATGCGATCGCCCGGCCTTATTGTGTTGGCAAGCGTCAACCCGATAATCACAGAAATCGCCGACAGTACGAAACAATAGACAAACGACTTCAGACCCACGCGTCCCAGTTTGCGAATGTCTCCAATCCCCGCGACGCCAACTACTAACGAAGAAAAGACTAGCGGCACGACAATCATCAGCAGCATGCGCAGGAAGATTTGGCCCACCGGATTAGTGACGTGGTCAACGATCCTGACGACCCAGATGTTGTCGCCGCCAACGAACCGGTTGACTGCAACCCCGGCCACGACGCCGACTAACAGCCCAATCAGAATGCGAGTGTGCAGCGCAAGGCCCTTCGGTTTGTCTGGTGTTTCCTCATCGAGATCGGTCGTGACCTCGCGCTCGAAAGCATCGGCGTCGATCTTTGATCGGGTTGTTTGTTTATCGTCTTCAGGCATAAGGTTTCTCAGTTTTCAATTTTTCGAGTGTCGGAGTGTGGAGTTCCGAGTTTCAACACGATGTGTTTCCGACGAGATGAGACTTCTAAGCTCGAACTCGAAACTCGGAACGCGAAACTCGAAACTTCTTCTATCGTCCCCAGCGCAACTTATCCCTTAAGACCTCAAAATAATTTCTGTTCATAGGCTGAACCAGGTTGAAAGTCGTTCGACTCTTGCGAATGATCACCCGATCCTCAACCTGCAAAGGGAATCCCACCTGGCCATCGAGCGTCAGCGCCACGTCTTCCTCCCGAGTCTTCAGGCGCAACTCAATGACCGCATCATCCGGAACGACAAGGGGACGGTTCGAAAGAGTAAATGGGCAGATGGGCGTGATCACAACTGCGTTCATTGAAGGGTAGATCACAGGGCCGCCGGCGGATAGGTTATAAGCAGTCGAACCAGTCGGGGTCGAAACAATCAGGCCATCGGCCCGGAATGAATTGACGAATTGCTGGTTTAGATAAGCTTCAATCTCGATGATTCGAGCGAGGGCGGATTTGTTGATGACCGCGTCGTTTAAAACGCGAGTGCCTGTGATTTCCTCACTACCGCGCATGAGTTTCACTGCCAGCATCACCCTCGTGTCGAGACGGTAGTTGCCCTCGAGAATGGATTCCAGGGCTGTGTATAGTTCCTCAACGCGAAACTCCGCCAGGTAACCCAGCCCCCCATAATTAACGCCCAGCACCGGCACTTCCTTGTCGCCAAGCATTCGCGCGGTTGCGATCATCGTGCCGTCGCCGCCGAGTACGAGCATTAGATCGACACTCGCTGCAAGCTGATCATGATCCAGTGCTGCGACCCCGCAGCCCGTTTCGTGCTCGATACGTTCGCGTTCAATTTCGGGACCGCCGGCCACCGCAATACCCCGTTCGCCGAGCCACTCGACAACCGCGCACACGGTCTTTAACGCATCAGGCTGATGGGGCTTGACAACTATACCAACCCGCTTTACTGAAGCCTTTGTCATCCGTTTTGCCGGCAAGGAGAACGTTTGCATTTTGCGGAGCTCGGCGCTTCCAACTGTTTTCGGAGGGATGCTGAAGATCTTGAATAAGCTATCTGCGAAACCGACGGGATGATACGCGGGCGGGCTTTTGAGTGTCAACGAACACTAATTGACGGGTAAACGTCCTAATTTGAGAGTTGGCTTGGTGAAAAAAACCGATCCACGAAAACCCACGAACGAACACGAAAAGTGTTAGTGACATTTCGTGGATCGTTTCTTGACTTGCGCACCTACCTGACGGACACCCAGGTACATGATCAGTAAAGGACTGGGAGCTTCCATGACTCTTCGGATCCAGAACGCGAGACTAGTGCGGTCGTGGTAACGGTTTCTCTTTTTGGTACAACGCGAGGAACTCAACATTGCCGTCCGCGCCGTGTAAGGGAGATTCAATCACGCCGTTAACTCGAAGTCCAAGTCTGGTAGCCGCACTGTTGACCTCCGCAATTACGCGAACGTGTTTCTCCGGCTCTCGAACGATGCCTCCGCTCCCGACTTCCCCGCGCCCCACTTCGAACTGCGGCTTGACCAGTGTAATCAAATGACCGGTCTCAGTTAAGAGGTTCACAATCGCGGGCATTACCTTCGTTGCTGAAATGAAAGAAACGTCCATAACGGCGAGATCGAACAAGTTAGAGAAGTCTTCGGGCTGGAGGTAGCGCGCGTTTACACCTTCTCTGACCTCGACGCGAGGGTTGCTTCGCAGTCGCCAATCCAGTTGATTATGACCCACATCAACGGTCACGACACGCAAAGCGCCCCTTTGTAACAAACAGTCTGTGAACCCACCCGTTGACGCTCCCACATCAAGACATGTGAGACCCGCAACTTCCACTTCGAATTCTTTTAACGCTGATTCCAGCTTCAGGCCACCGCGGCCGACATATCGCGACGTCGGATCGTCAGCACCTTTAATGCGAATGAGCGCGTCAGTTGGAATTAGATCGGAAGGCTTGGCAATGCGTTGTTCGCTCACCAACACACTCCCGGACATAACCATTGCCTGAGCTTTTGTGCGCGACTCAACCAAGCCGCGTTCGACCAGTAGTTTATCGATTCGCTCGCGCTTCATAGCAAGTGTTTCCCCGTATGAGATTCCACCCTGGCCAAATCCTATGGCCTTGCGCCTTCAAATATCTCCCTGATCCGCAAAAGGTCGTCGCCGCCCTGCTCACGCCTGTGGCGACGCTCACGCCTGGCTTCGCGTCGCGCATCTCTCCGCTCAACTCGACGCAACCGGTCGCCTTCGAAATCGTCGTCTCTGTCACGGTCAGGGCTGCCGGCTCTAGCTGGCTTTACGGAGCTGCGCGAAATTGTTTCCGTGGGCGGCTTTTTTGTCGAGGACTCTCGGGCGCTCGGTATTTCTCTCATCCGCGGTTCTTCAACCCGCTCAGCGAGCACCGGCACCGGCACCATCGCCTCGGCGGATTCGGAAGCAGAGCCGCCAGCGGCTGCCGAGGGTATCACTCCCGGCTGACTCACCTGAGCTTCCGCCGCAGTTTGCGAATTCTGCTCACCTTGCATAAGCAGCAGTGTGGCGCCGATCGCCCCTACGAGGATAGCCGCCAGAATCGTTAACCCGAAGATCGCGCGCCGCTTGGAGCGCGGTTCGGTCTTTACTTCGTAGAGTGGGACAACGGGCCGAGCAGAAAGCAACGTAGCGTCCTCGTCGAAGTGTGGCAACGGGAGGGCCTGGTAAGGAACCGCTGAATTGTCGATTGAGGAGTAGTTATCTTTCATAACAATTATGATCCTAATACGTTGAATGTTCAAAGCCGCGTACCTCGGGTACGAGCTTCTTTTGCAACTCCAAGGCCACACGCACGCCTGATAGCGCCGGAGCTGTTTTGGCGGACGTTCGGGTACAGGGGTTCCCTGTTGCAGTTGCATTGCGCAATCAATTGAACCATTTCGTGCAAAAAGAAACGCGCCCGTCTATCAATAGCACGACCGCGCTTCCCCAATCCTGGAATAGTTTTTTGAAAGGGTAAGTCAGGAACGAACTTTTTGCGGTTTTGCCCGGCGGTCGTCCAAAACTTCTATGCTCTCTCTTACTCGGGTATAAATTCCGTCGGCATCGAGCCCATACTTAGCCAAAAGCAATTTCGCATCGCCATGGGTCACCAGTCGATCGGGAATTCCCATGCGCACCACACGGACCTTGTCCTGCAACCCGTTCTCCTCGAGCAGCTCAAGTGCTGCGGAGCCAAAACCACCGGCCAAATATGCTTCTTCAACTGTGACAATCAAACGCTTCGTGCGTGCCAGGGCCAGTAGAAGTTGCGCATCCAGAGGTTTCACAAAGCGCGCGTTGACTACCGTCGTTTCAATTCCTTCTCTGGAGAGATTTTCCGCGGCCTGGAGCGAAGGGTGCACCATCGAACCATAGGCCACGATGGCTATCTCGCCTCCGTCGCGTAATATTTCGCCTTTGCCGATCTCCAGAAGCTGAGGCTCGCGATCAATTGAAGCGCCGACTCCGCTGCCTCGCGGATAACGCATAGCCGCAGGACCCACATGCTCAACTAAGGTTAGCATCATGTCGCGCATTTCGCCCTCATCTTTCGGCGCCATGACAACGATATTCGGCACTCCCCGTAGATATGCGATGTCCAGCAGGCCGTGATGAGTTGGACCATCCCCACCGGCAATACCCCCGCGATCGAGACAGAACTTCACGTTTAAATTCTGAATGCAGACATCGTGTACTACCTGGTCAAACCCGCGCTGTAAGAACGTGGAATAAATCGCGCAGACAGGCTTCAACCCTTCACAGGACATTCCGGCAGCAAACGTCACGCAGTGCTGTTCGGCAATACCTACATCAAACGACCGATCCGGAAACTTTTCCAGAGCGTCGCAGACGCCCGTGCCATCGGGCATAGCGGCGGTTAGAGCGACGATCTTGGGGTCTTTCTCCATCAACTCGCAGAGAGTCTTTCCAAAAACCGAAGTGTAGGTGGGAGCTTTCGCGGCGGCCTTCGCTACCTTTCCTGTTTTTAGATCGAAAGGCCCGGTGGCGTGCCAGCGGTAATAGTCTTTCTCAGCCTGCGGGTAACCTTTGCCCTTGGTCGTCAAGGCGTGAACTATTACCGGACCATCTTTAACTTGCTTCGCTTCCCGCAAGGCGGCCACCAGTGCGCGCGGGTTGTGGCCATCAACGTAGCCGATATATTTAAAACCCAACTCGCTTACCAGCGCACCGGGAAGAACCGCGGCGGCAATCGCATCCTTAACAGTCTTGGCGGCATGGTGCAGACGCCCGCCCAGCGTAGGGATCGCCAGCAAAGTCTCTTCCACTTCGTCCTTAAATCGATGATATCCCTGGGCTCCACGAATACGATTCAAATAACCTGTTAAGGCGCCCACAGCGGGAGCTATCGACATCTCGTTGTCGTTCAGCACAACTATCAATCGGGTCTTCAAATGACCAGACTGGTTGATCGCCTCCATGGCCATGCCACCAGCTAGTGACGCATCTCCGATCAAGGCCACGACGTGATGATCCTCACCCTTTCTATCACGCGCAATGGCCATACCCAGCGCCGCCGATAAAGAGGTTGACGCATGCCCCGCCCCGAAAGTGTCGTATTCCGACTCATCGCGACGCAAGAAACCACTAATGCCTCCGTACTGTTTGATGGTCGGCAGGAGGTCGCGTCGCCCAGTCAGGATCTTGTGCGCATACGCCTGATGGCCCACATCCCACACGAGACGATCTCGAGGTGTATCAAACGCGTAATGCAGGGCGACTGCCAGTTCGATCGCGCCCAGCGAAGCGCCGGTGTGGCCGCCAATACGCGCCATTGTTTCCAATATATATTGGCGAATTTCGTCTGCGACTGTTTCCAACTGCTCGAGAGGTAGGCGGCGCAGGTCGGCGGTTGCGTTAATCTTTTCCAGAAGACTCATTTGGCCGGTATTGTAACTTGGTGGTTTGCCCTTTGACTACTTCTCACATCTTCAACCTGAAAGCACCAGCCTTGGCCCCGATAGTGCTCGTCGGCGTTCGTGCTTTGCCGTGCAAAGTACTCTACCACTGGAAACAACCAGTCGTCAATCTTTCCCAACCGAACTTGCCGCAGCGGCGTCTAACAGAGAGGAAAAGCGCGATAGCAATCCTCAGCATCAATCTCCGTCACCGGAACGACAAACAAGGAGTGCCAAGAAAATGTTTTTACGAAGAATTTTACCCCTCATGTTTATCCTGACTCTGGCTTTAGGCGCCATCGCCTATGGCCAGGAGCCGCAAACCCCAGCCCAGGATCGCGGCATCCGCAGGGAAGGCATGCGACATAAGGGAGGTCGGAGCCACGAGAGGATGGGGAGCCGTCAAGGGTTCAGAGAGTTTCGTGGTATGCGCGAGCTAAACCTTACAGACGAGCAACGACAACAACAGCGGGTCATTGTTCAGCGCCATCTCGAGAGCGTCAAAGCTCAGCGAGAAGAACTGTTCAACCTGCGCGAGAAGAGAGCGCAAGGCAATTTTACCGCGGAAGATAAGGCCCGGGCCAAAGCGCTACGACAGGAGATTCACATCTCGATGCAGGGTGTTCATACCCAAATCGAGAGTATCCTGACGCCCGAGCAGCGCACGAAGCTTGAGCAGTTTAAGACTGAACGGAAAACCCGTCACGATGCCAGACAGAAACGGCGCCAGGAACGCCGGGAGAACCTTCCTCGGTAGGCGTTAGAAGAATCGCCTTCTAAAAGCTGAAAGGTCCGGCTTCCTGAGAGGCCGGGCCTTTTCCTTGAGGTCACCGTAGCGCTTAGCGAGGGTTCTGTCAGAACGTTGAGCGGTAGCGACCGGGACACCCGTCAGAACCGGTGAGCGGTAGCGACCGGGTCGCGCGCCCAACTTTCAACCCTCCGTTCACCGTGCAATGCTCACGGGCTCACGGGCTCGGGCGCACAGCAGGAGTTGATTGCCTGGACGTTTGCATTTGTCACTGTAACGCCGCTCACACTTTCGGGTTGCGTCTCAGCGAGTCTGGTTCCGCATTCGCAAGCTGCGGTTTCCGGCAGGTTGTCTTGCAAAACAACGAATGCTTCCCACTCGTTTCCGTCGGGATCACGCACCCACGTCTTATCCTGAGTTGCGTAGCAGCAGTTGGTCTGCATCTCGTCGCGCGTGACAAGACCGGCTGCTTCCCATTTTTGTCGCATCGCTAAAACGTCTTCCGTTGAAGCTACCTGAATACCCAGATGTGACAGCGCCCCGCGTTCTTTGAAGACGGCTTCGTTGAGGGTCAGATTCAGCGGCGGGGTTTGCACATCGAACTTCGCGTATCCCCGCCGCACCTTGCTCGGTTCGATACCCAGCATCTTCTGGTAAAAGCCGATGCTTAGCTCCACATCGCGGACGTTCAGAGCGAGATGTGCTTTTAAAACCCTAACCTGGTCATTTGCCTTGCGTTCCATGTCATCCTCCTTTATATTTCATATTTGCCAATGCGAATGTGAAATGAACTCTATACTGGGACCAATACATCTGTCAAGCCGTATGTGAAGGTTCTTTTTTTGAAGCGGGAGGAGGACAGTAAAGGCAGCCGGCCAGCGGCGGGGGAATCCGTACGCTCCATCTATAGCTTAATGGGTCGAAGGAAAGGAACTCGGGGACTGCCGAAATCGTAATCACGGAACCACAGTTATTACCAAACGATCAAACCAATGGCAGATAAGTACTACAGCATCGAAGAACTGTTCAAAGCACTCGCAGATCGCACGCGTTTACGTCTAATCAACTTGATGGGCGACGACGAGGTCTGCGTCTGTTTTTTTGTGGAGGTCTTGAAGCTGAACCAGCCCAAGATCTCGCGTCATCTCGCGTATCTTCGCAGAGCTGGGGTGGTGACTGCCAGACGAGAAGGAAAGTGGATGCACTACCGAATAGTGGAACCGCCCGATCCGCGCGCGGCTAACATATTTCGCGAAGTGCGCGCGTCGTTGGCAAATGATGCCGGCATGAATCGCGACCGTGCGAGACTGGCCCAAATCTGTTGTGCGCCACAGCTTCCCGTCCAACTGCAAAAAGCCCCGCGCCCGGTCAGCCTGGTGGCATAAACTGAAAGGAACAAGGAATGGTCACCGCAATCGAGCCCCTCCTCCGTGAACAATTGATTGACCGGCGCCAGAAGCTGGAAACCGCGGCCCGCAGTTTCACTGACGCCCTGGAAATCTCTAATCTCCTGGCCGAAGTTGATGAGGCCTTGCGTCGCATGGAATTAGGCACTCATGGCCTGTGCGAAGTTTGTAACGATCCCGTCGAAACCGAGAGACTCATCGCAAATCCACTAACTCGGCTTTGCCTTGATCACTTGAGCCCTTATGAACAACGGGCGCTCGAGGACGATCTGGAGTTGGCCGCGCAAATTCAAACCGGACTGCTGCCACCGCCAAGTCAAAAGATTAATGGCTGGGAGATCGCCTACCACTACCAACCTGCCGGTATCGTCAGTGGCGACTATTGCGATCTCATCAGCAGCAAAGATCAGAGTCTGCTGTTTGTGCTGGGAGACGTTTCGGGCAAAGGTGTGGCCGCGTCTATGCTGATGGCCCATCTTCAGGCGATGTTTCGAACGCTTATTTCAATTAATCTTCCGCTCGAAGAAATGGTTGAGCGTGCCAGTCGCGTCTTTTGCGAAAGTACCCTGCCAACCCACTACGCGACACTCGTCTGTGGTAAAGCCAATTTGTCGGGTAGCATTGAGATTTGCAACGCGGGCCACCTGCCGCCGCTAATGCTTCGCCAGGGCGCAGTGCAGAGTATCGAGGCCACCGGCTTACCTGTCGGCATTTTCGGCAACGAGCATTTTTCGGCAAGCAGATTTCAGATGGAGAAAGGTGACACGCTCCTTCTTTATACTGACGGGCTCTCTGAAACCCGGGATGGCGCAGGGAGTGAGTATGGCGTTGAGAGATTGTCAACATTTCTCCTCGAGAACGGGAGTCTCGCGCCAAAGGCCCTGCTTACCACTTGCGTAGACAAAGTCGATGCTTTTCGGATTACCAATTCACTCGCCGATGACTTGACACTCATGGCGATTCAAAGGGTCCACTGATCAAACTTGGGTTTTTTCAGGGGCACGCCTAAGGCGCAGCACGGCAATCTCAGGCCTTACCCCCAGGCGCAGCGGCAAACCAATGACTCCGGTGCCCCTGGATACGTAGAGCTGCGTGTCTCCGCGCCGGAAAAGACCCTGAGCATACTTGAGTTCGACGGTGGCGAATCGAGCTGGCGGGCCAATTAGTGGCAGATCAATTTGCCCCCCGTGGGTGTGTCCGCTAAGAATCAGTCCTATTTTTTCCGACTCCGCAAGATCAAGAACTCGCGGCTGGTGAGACAGCAGCACTGTCGGGCGTTTTTGATCGAGCCCGTACAAAGCTCGAGTCCAATCAGTTCCTGCCCAGGACCAATCATCGATCCCGGAGAGCTGCAGCACATCCGATCCACGTCTTAGAGTGGTGTTTGCGTTATTGAGGACGGCGACACGATTATGTTCAAGAGCCCTCGTAGTCAACTCTCGATCAGTATAGTGGTCGTGATTGCCCAGCACAGCCCAAACACCTTCAGGCGCATTCAAGGCTCCCAGTGCTTCGGCGCAGGGCTCGATATATCGCCGGTAGGAGGTTGTATAGTCCCCGGTGAGGGCAATCAGATCCGGTTTGGTCAAATTTGCCAAAGCCACGGTCCGGCGCACCTCATCAATACCGACTATCCGGCTGTGATGAACATCAGTGAGCTGGGTAATGCGAAAGCCTTCAAAACGCTCGGGCAGATCGCGCAGGAAAACGTCGGTTTCGGACACTTCGTAAAGGTACGGCTCAATAAACCGCGCGTATGCTGAAGTTGCGGAAACGGCAACCAGCGGCGCGGCAGCAAGCCCGGTCAGAAACTGTCTACGACTTAACTCCAATTTGGCCACGCCACGATTCTATATGGTGATCCTCAAGTAACCATAGCAGCCAATAGTCAGCGGGCGGTTGTCCTTGACATGCACTTTCAATCATAGACCGACTTCGCGCCAAGGGCGCAGAAGTGCATTACCACGATCCTTTTTGTGAAAGAAATACGCCTTGATGATGCCCACACGGAAGGAGGCAGCGCGCCGCTCGCCTCAGAACCCCTGACTGACGAAGCCCTGGGCGCGGCCGACTGCCTCGTAATCGTCACCGATCACAGTGAGATTGACTACGGCCGTGTTTGCCGGCTGACGTCTCTGATAGTTGAGACTCGCAACGCGCTCAACGGCGACCTCCGGCGCGGTAGTACGGCACGGATAATTCGGTTGTAGCTTTGTAGGGGCGTCCCTCCGTGGG
>JALZJF010000036.1 GCA_030859905.1 Acidobacteriota bacterium | reverse complement strand
CGTCGGAGATACGGGAAACGCCGGACCTGGCAATTACCACCTGCACTTCTCAATCGCGGTAATATCCGATCCCAAGCGCTATTGGGAAGGTACCAACATCAATCCCTACCCGCTGTTAAGAAATTGAGAATCAAACGCTGGGTCGAGCTCTGGGGCACCGCCCGAGCGTTCGCTTATCGTGCAGGCCCATTTCAGGAGTCAGTAGTCACGACCGCAATAACAGAGGCAATACACGCCCAACTTCTGTGGGAACACCTGTTGCTGGATATCCCGCGCAAGCCGAGACTCGACGCCGAGCCTAAAACAGTTAGGCAAGCCCTAATGCAAGTCCTAAATAAGGAAGGAACAATCATCATGAAGCGAAACTGTAAACCAACAATGCTGGCCCTGGGCCTCGTATTGGCCATATCCGGAGCGGCCTGCGTCACTCAACCAACTAGCAATTCGAATTCTGAAACAGGTCGAAAAACGCCCTCGCCATCATCGTCACCGACAGTCGCGGCTGCAACCGATGTCTCGGCGGCTCCGGTCACCTTGCCTGTGCTCGATGCGTTCTTCGCCTCGGACGAGGCGTTCACCACCGAACTGAAAACAAAGCTGAGCCTGACCGACGATCAAATAGCTCAACTGCGAGCCGTGGCCCGAGAAGAGACCAGCAAACTTCGGGAAACCGAGACCGGCGATCACATCGGCACAACGGCAACGGCGCGTGAGCTCGCCGCGAACCGCGTGAAAGAAATTGTCGGAGCGGACAAGGGAACTCAGCTCGCTACGTTCGTCAGTGAACGCTGGCGTGCAGGGGGCGATGACCCGGATACAAAGAAGACTACTGAGAGCGTCGCCAGCTCGCCTAATGCCGTGCCTACCGATACGCGCGTCGTGGTTAACGCGCCTGCCTACAGAATGGACGTTTTCGAAGCTGGGCGCCTGATCAAGTCGTATAAGGTAGGTATCGGTTATCCGGAGTTTCCTTTGCCCACCGGCCTGCGCCAGGCTAAGGCGATCATATTTAATCCTACCTGGACACCTCCCGATGAGCCCTGGGTGGAGTCGCCTTCTTCGAAGGTCAAGGTCGGGGAAAAGGTAGCGGCAGGCAGCAAGCTAAACCCGCTTGGTCTTTTAAAGATTCCGATCGGATCTCCATCACTGATCCATGGCGGTAAAAGTCCCGCAAAACTCGGCACTTTTGCCTCTCACGGGTGCGTTGGATTAACGGATGCTCTGGCCCAGGACTTCGCCAAGGTCCTGGCGCAGCTAGCCGGACAAAAACTAACAGACGCGGATATCGCTAATTACAAGAAGAACAGAGGTGAGACCAGGCAGGTCACGCTAAGCGACCCGGTGCCAGTTGAGTTGCGTTACGAAACCATAGTGGCAGAAGACGCGAAACTGCGCATCTACCGCGACGTTTATGATCACAACACCAACACGGAAGAAAATCTCCGCGCGGTGTTAGAGGCTAACGGCATCAAGCTCGAAGATCTAACAGAAGAAGAACGCTCTCAAGTCCTCGAAGCACTGAAGGAAATGTCTCGCGATGCGAAGGGACGACTGGATCAGGAAGCAGTGACGACTGACAAAGCTACCGCTTCACCCAACGCCTCACCAGTTTCTTCGCCCAAAGCGGTCGCACAGAGCGGTAGAATCACCCGCAACTTCAAAGGCAAGAAGGAAATTGTTATTGAGATTGCGGCTTTGAAAGGCAAGGGTTACCCGGCAATGGCAGTTAGTAGTACCGGGACGCGGAAAGCTAAGAGCTGATTGCCTTGTCCCTGAAAGGGACGACGTTAATAGCCGGGGGCAACGCCCCCGGTAAACGAAAACGCCGTCCCGACCCTGAAAGGGTCGCAGTCACAACGAACCACATCACGCAGGTAAAATCCATTTTGGCAGGTGCGACCCTTTCAGGGTCGGAACTTCAACACTCTTCCGGGGGCGTTGCCCCCGGCTACTAACTTCGTCCCTTTCAGGGACAAGAATCCCCGACTAGGCCGCGGCTTCGCACGAATCAAGCACAGGCGCCTCTTCCACCTGCGCTCCAGCCTCTCCGTAATACGGTTGGCCGGATTCAATTGCCGAAAAGTATTCCTCGATGCGTGAAAGGATGTCCTCGACGGAATGCGAGTGATAAAGCGAAGTACGGAAGAGTGCGCCGCCTTGAAGACCACGCGTAAATTGGCCGGCGAGCTGCTTCATGCGATTCATGGCTGGCGTCTCGGGCATGTCTTCGCGCAACATATCGAAATACTCGAGCAGGATCCCACGCTTGTCGGCAAGTGAAGGTTGGAAGGGTTCGCGACCCTGGCTGACATCTTCAATCTGACGAAAGATCCATGGATTCGCCATTGCCCCGCGGCCAATCAAAACTCCATCACAGCCAGTCTCATGAAAACGCGCAAAGGCGCCTTCGATGGTAGTGACGTCGCCGCTGCCCGATACCGGCACCTTCACCGCCTCCTTGATTTGCTTTACCAGGTCCCAATTCGCCAGACCTCGATAGCCCTGTTCCTTCGTGCGGCCGTGAAGAGCGATGTGCTCGACGCCGCATGCTTCGGCAAGTTTGGCAGTTTCCACGGCATTGATTGTGCTGTCGTAAAAACCTGCGCGAATTTTGATCGTCAATGGAATCGTGATCGCCCTCTTGATCTCTTTAAGGATCGTTTCCAGCCGTCCATGATCCTTCAAAAGTCCGGAACCGCCGCCGTGTTTCACTACTTTCGGGGCCGGACAACCACAGTTGACGTCGAGAATATCTACACCAACCTCTTCTGCCATCTCCGCCGCCATGCGCATTCGCTCAGACTGACCGCCAAAGATCTGCGCGGCGAATGGCCGCTCCTCTGCATAGAAGCGCATCTGGCGCTTCGATTTCGGATTGCTGCGAGTTAACCCTTCGACCGAGATGAACTCCGAAACAGTAAGCCCGACGCCGCCGCATCGTTTAAGTAGACGGCGAAAAGACACGTCTGTTACACCCGCCATCGGCGAAAGGATCAGGGGTGGGTTAATTTCGATGTTCCGGATTTTGAACGACTTGATCTCTGGCATCACGGCTTAATCGTAACCGGGGTTCCTATGTCCACCGCCTTATAGAAGATCGCCCCTTTCACACATCTACTCACTCCCCGCCGTTCTGGCAAGGACCGGTAAAGAATAAAGGCTGAACTCAGGTTGAGTCCAGCCTTCTTTGTAATAAGCTTCTTATGATCCTAGAAGCGCCCGTTATACTCACCCGAGACTATGAACGCCTTGACCATTTCCGCCGCGTGAAAGTCGCCATTCTGACTGTTTAGCTTCGTCAGCCAGAAGTTATAACCAGCGAGGTTGTTGTCAGGTGCATCGTCGGGATTCCGCCGCAGGTAACCGAAATACTGCATCAACACAAAAGCGGGACTCTTCTCCTTGGCGTCGAAGGCCGAGCTTTCGATGATGCTGCGCAGCGCAGTTGCCCGACCCGCCGTTGTGCTGGACCCAGCAACGTTGAGGGCGTCAATGATTTGTTGCGCGTTAACCTGAGTGGCAGTAAGGCCCGCGGTTTGAATGAGAGCGTTCACATACTGATCGGCAGGCATGCTCGTTGGATATCGCGCAAGGAAAGCCGGCCGGTCCACCCAGGCGTTCGCGAACGCGGTCTGGTTGGCGGACAAGGTGCCCTGCCAGTCGCCCTGGCCCACGATCACATTATTGGCTACCTGACGCGTATCGGGCATAAAGGTTGAGTAGCGCGGCAAGTCGCCGAAACTCCCTTTGTGGAGACGGTAGACGAAATATCCGGTGCCATTGAATTCGATGGATAGAAAGAACGCGCCAGACGAATTCACCCGCTGGCCCTCGACACAGATCGCGTTGCCACCGCAGCTAGTAATTTGGTTGATCCAGAAGTTAAGCCCACTTGAGTCCGCCATACGGCTCAGAAAGTCAACGTAGTGCTGGTGAACGAAAAAGTCGGCGTCATTGATGGTAATAGGGGTGTTGGTCCCCGGTCGCAGCCTCAGCGGTTTTACTCTGATATTTCCGTAAAACAGCTCGGAGGGAAGATTGGGAACCTCTGTCACTATCCTTAGCGTCGGGGGGCCCTGGGCCAATACACTCAAGCCACTCAGGCTGATCATTAACACGGCAATCGCAATTCTCATCTTGTGCTCCTGACAAAAGATTTAAGAGGGAAAGGGACAAGGTTCGTCTATCATGAGCCTTAGACGCGCCAACAAGGTTTAAAGTCTAACTCCTAAGGGCGCATTGGTCAATAGGGATCGATAATCAGAGCAAAAGCCACGTATCAATGCGCATCGGACTCGACGGTATCCCTCTGACGGCTATTAAAACCGGCGTCGGACACTACACTTTTGAACTTGCCTGCGCCCTGGCCCGGGTTGCTCGGGAGAGCAGTTTTGAGGTCGTTTACCCTTCAACCCTCCCGCCCATAGCCACCACAGAACAGGACGACTCGAAATCGCTTCCCGCCAACCTAAAAATCAAGCAGGTGCGGGTTGGCCTTCTGGGCCGGTATTGGTGGTCCAGTGGGTTGCCACGTTACGTTCGCAGCAGCGGCATCGAACTTTTTCACGGCACGAACTACGACGTGCCTCTTTGGAGGCAGTGCGCGACGGTGCTCACAGTCCACGACCTCTCGCTCTGGATGCATCCCGAGACCCACGAAAAGCGACGTGTGAATCGCTCCCGCCGCCGCCTGCCGCTAATGACGCGTGCCGCAAACGCCGTGATCGTACCGACCGAGAGCATGCGGCGCGAAGTCTGCGAACACCTGGGGCTCTCCGGCGAGAAGGTTTTCACCGTTGCGGAAGCGGCCCGCTCGTGTTTCAAGCCTATGGAGTTTAAGGCGACAGCCGATGTGCGCCGTCGGTTTGGGATAAGTGACGACTTCCTGCTAACTGTCGGAACGATTGAGCCGCGCAAGAATCTGACAACCCTGGTTAGCGCTTTCGAGGAACACGCACGCGCGCGACCGCTTAGTACACTGCAACTCGTCATCGCCGGAAACCCTGGCTGGTTGAGCGGGCCGCTCTTAGCAGCCGTAGAGAAGTCGCCACTACGAAAGCGCATCGTCTTTACTCAATACCTTAACGACAAAGAACTACGCGCTCTTTACGCGTCCTGCCGGGCTTTTGTTTATCCTTCAATTTACGAAGGCTTCGGCCTGCCACCACTCGAAGCAATGGCATGCGGAGCGCCTGTGATTACCAGCCGCGTCCCCGCCCTCGAAGAGACGACGGGCGGAGCGGCTTTTCTCTTTAACGCTTCCAGCGAACGAGACCTGGCACGTTCCATTTCCGAATTAATGGAGCATGAAAACGTACGGGAGAAACTTGTAGCTGCCGGGCTGAGACAGGCGGCAAAGTTTTCGTGGGAACGAACCGCCCAGGCAACCCTGGGAGTTTACGAGGAAGCGTTGAGTCGTTTCCGAGTTGCATATCGGCGAAAATCTTGAGCACAGAAAGCTCATTCTCTCTGGCTTGCGACGTCGCCTGCGGATCAAACATTTCAATTCGTGCGCGATAAGGATCATTGGCCAGCGGATCGGATGAGCGCAGCGGCTCAGGGAGCACGCATAGCGTATATGGCTCGATCCTGGAAAGTATCTCGCATCCAGACCAGCCTTCCCTTGTGCTAATTACCAGGGCGCCCGCGGGAGGTGCTACTTCGGCTGGCAGCTTTGTAAACATTGAGAGGTCGAGCCCGCGAAGCGTCGCATACCAATATGCGTGTATGTAACCAGGAATCGCTAAGGCATCAGCCAGGTAAATTGGCGTCTGCTTTCGGGCCAGCGCTGGTTCGAGAATTCTTTGCGGGTATTCAGAGTCGAAGAGATGCAGTCGCCGCGAAGAGCTTGCGCTGGCGTGGTACTGCCGCTGAAAGACCGCGCCTTGCACGAGCGTCGCCGCCGCGACCACGAGTAGCGCGGCGCGGCGGCGGGTCGTACCCGCCAGGAGCCAATCGAGCGCCGGCGCGGAAAGGATGATCAGGAAAACCGGCGCCGGAGCGAGGTGAAGCATATGAAAGGTCTCGTTGGTGAGCGAGGCTGGTACGATTGAGGCAGCAAGGCCGAAAAGGATGAAGCCCCACCACGCCCCGAGTCTTCTGCAGAACACAAGCCACGCTCCCGCCGCCGCGAGCAAGACCGTCGCCCCAAGCATGAGTTCCGCACCCTGCACGTGAGCCACCTGGTAATAGTTCGGGTCGCCGGTGACAAGCAACCGCCACGGGTTAACGTTGGCCGCGTAATGTCTAAAAAAAACGAGCGCTGTTTCGCCGAAACTATTTCGTGGCGTGAGATAGGTGATGAGTAAGAACCTCCCGGTAAGCGCGCCGGGATGTCGAAGGTTGAAAACTATAACCGGGACGAGCGTCAACGCGTACAACGCCCAGGCCGACAGTACACTGCTCCATCCCACCCGCCGGATGAAGAACAGCAGCCCGAGCGCCAGGAGCGGGGCCAGCAGCCTGCCTATCGAGTACGTGTAAGTTAAGAGGGCGAGCGTTGTCGCGAGAGGGATGGTGTCGCGCCAGGACCATCTCGCCTTCTGCGCGGCTGAGTGCAGGCAGAGGAGAAAAAGTGCGAGAACAAGCGGATACAGACTGACTTCCAAAACGACTCGGCTTAGCTCGAACAGCCACGGTGTCAGCATTGCTGAGACGGCCACGAACAACCCGACGGCGCGGCGGCCTGTGATACGGGCTGCGAGCACGCCAAGAACCGCGACGGTAGCGAAACCCGCGGTCGCGCTGAAAAAGCGGGCCACAAGAATGCTCGGGCCGGTCACCCAAAACGAAATCGCGAGCAAGTAGATGTAAACCGGATTCTTAAACTCCCCGAAGGCGCGGAAGTAAAGAGGCCACGCCAGGCCGTACTCATCGCGGCCGGTCTGTGAGATTGTGTGCGCGTTGAAGGCGATGGACGACTCGTCCAGGAAAAAGCCAGGTGGATTGTGTCGCAGCCCGCTAAAGTAGAGCGCTGAGCCGAATGCGAGTACCGCGGCGTAGGCGAGCGGCCCGCGCCAGCGCCTAAGAGGAAAGCTCCTGGTCCTGTTCGTCATTGCGTTATGTTTCCGGAGCGCGTACAGCGGCGCCGGGTTAGCTCCCGTCATCTCCAACGACGCAGGCGCAAGCGGATGACGCCCCAGAGAGCTTCCGCAATAATGCCCCAGTGCATCTTCGAGCGCCCGAGTCGGCGCTCGACGAAGACGATGGGGACTTCGCCAATCCTGAGCTTCTTGCGGAACGCTCTGTAAGTCATCTCGACCTGGAACAGGTAGCCATTCGAGAAGACGCCTTCGAGGTCAATTGCCTCCAGGGCCTCCCGCCGCCAGCACTTGAATCCGCTGGTCATGTCGGTCAGAGGCATGCGCGTGATAAATCGGACATAGACAGTCGCGGCCTGGCTTAGGATTAGCCGCTTCAAGTCCCAGTTGACGACGCTGATGCCCTTCACGTAGCGCGAGCCAAGCACGAGGTCGTTCTCGCGGATCCTCTCGAAGAAGAGCGGCAAGTACTTCGGATCGTGAGAGAAGTCCGCGTCCATCTGCACGATCACGTCGTAACCACCCGCTAGCGCAAACTTAAAGCCTGCGACGTACGCGCGCCCGAGCCCGTCCTTGTGCGATCGGTGGAGGACAAAGACTCTCTCGGGATGATCGTTGCTTAGCTCGTCGCAGAGCGCGCCCGTCCCGTCCGGCGAGTCGTCGTCAACGACGAGGACGTGAGAGCAGGGTGCTTCTCGATGGATACTCTCGATGATGGCCGAGATGTTTTCTTGTTCATTATAAGTGGGCAGGACCACGAGGCAGCGCATCTTAGGACTGGCTCTCCTTAACTGCTACGAAAAACCAGTTCATCTGGAAATGCTTCGAGTAAAGCCGGCGGACGCGCAGGCGCTCCGAGAGTAGCGAGTCGACTTCCTCGCGCCGGTAGTGCATGTGGTATGGCTCTTCCGCGAACGAGTCTTTCGAGCGGCTCAGTCCACGCAACTTCCAGATGGGTGAGCGCCCCGGCACGGATCCGATCAGTACTCCCCCGGGCTTGAGCACCCTTTGAATCTCCGCGACCGCGCGCCGCGGATGTATCAAGTGCTCAAGCATCTCGGTGCACACGGCGAGGTCGAACGACTGGTCGGTAAGTGGAATGTGTCCTTCCACGTCGCAGTTGATGAAAGCCCCCCGCGGGGCATATCGCTTAGCCTTGTCAAGATTTCGCGGGTTGAGGTCGAGGCCGACCGTGCCTGCTGGCAAACGCCTCGTGATAAGGGCCGTGCCACATCCTATGTCGAGTGATTTTCGCGGAAGCGAGGGAATTGATTCCAACAGCCTGAGTATTTCGCGACAGCGCACTCGGTGAAAGAAAGTTTCAGGTCCAACGAAATTGTCTGCCGCGCGCGTCCAATCGTAATTTTCGACGTGCCGGTAGTAGTTCTTTATCTGACCTTCGAGTTTCTCGTTCGCGCCGCCGTTCAGCATATTAGGAGGGAGCCCGTCGCGGTGTCGCGACGTATCATCGCACACGGTACAGGTAAATGGAATTGCCGAATACGGCCTCGGGCGTGCGTTGTCGATACTCATCAAAGAAGTTGATTCTGACCTCGTCCGTCTCGCGCCCGCTACCCGGGGGGCCAGGGACCACCGTCGAGCCGTTGAGGTAACTGGCGCCAAGGACGAGGTAGTTTGTCTCTGGTAGTTGAATGCTCGCGGGCGCGAACACGTCCACGTACTCGACTCCGTAGCGGCCCAGCGTCGCGTAGCCGCCGAGCAGCGCCGCCCGTACCTTAGGCTCGCCCCGCTCATGAAGGTACGACGCGAGTTCGGCCACGTCGTCACCCCACTCAACGTTTGAGTCGGACAGATACCACCAATGGGGCCGCGCGTATGCTAACTGATTCATGTAGGGAATGTAGTTGGGATGGACCCGCACCGCTTCAATGGCGGACCAGCCGAGGACAATGCCAACAACCGCTACACCGATCGTCCTTCGATCGCGGACTTGTGTGAGCCTGGCGAGCAGCGCGCCCGACATCATGAAAAGGAACGGGTAAGCCGGGAGGTAATAGCGTACCCCGATGTTGATCGTGCTGGTCATCACGAACGCGGTGAAGAGAAGGAAAGGTGCGAGCAGGAACAACGCCGCCCGGTCGCGCTGCTTTACCACGCGCCTCAGCGCCCAAAAAATCGCAGCAACCGAGGTAATCAGGAAGGGGGTGGTCGTCTTCAGCGCGAAGGCAACGGGGAAGTAATACCACCACCCGAGTCTGGAGTGCTGGCCGAAGATTGAAGCGGGGTGTCCCTCGGCGCCGTGGGAAATCTGCCAGTAGATTCCCATCAAAAAGTCTGTCGGAACGATATGACGGAGGACGCGAACGCTCCCCAGAACGAGACCGGCACGGGTGGGGAACGACATGGCGATCCAGCTCTCGTCAGCCGCTGTGAGTGGCCGGTTATGAAAGAAGTACGCCAGGTTGATGATAAACAGCGAGACCAGCACTACCGCCGCAACGTGCCCAAGCGCCGCGCGGCGGTTGAGCCTCAAGCGCGATGGGAAGACGACGAGCGCCAACGCCCCCAGAACCACAAGTGGGGCCAACGCGACCATAGAAAACTTCGTCAGCGGAGCAAGCCCCGTCGCCACTCCGAGCCAGAGCGCGTGGTGTAGTGACGGCGCGGATGTATAGACATAAAGTGCAAAACAAAAGAGAAGTAGACCAAGCGCGGACGGCACATCCGTATGAAGAATACGTCCATGCGCAAGCACTGTCGGCTCTAGCGTATACAACCCGATCGAGATCACCGCTGCCACATCACCGAAGAGCTTGCGCGCGATATAGAAGATCACCACTCCGAGCAGCACCGTAAGGGCAATGGCTGGCACTCTCGTCCAGAAAGAGATGGACTGAAAGAAGGAGTTGTTCGCGGCCCAAAAATGATCGGCGGCGAGCAAATCAAAGCTGCCGTCGAGCCGCGCCTTCCGTCGAATGTCTTCGGGCAGCTCGTTCGGCTGGATGAAGAGTAGCGGCAGCGCGCCGAGCATCATGGCCGTTGGCGGATGTGGGTTGAGGTATTGGAAGTCGCCGACGACGAGGTGATAATATCCGGCGGGAATGTGAACGATCTCGTCGGTGGTAATGCTCTTGTGAGAAATCACTGCCAGCATTTGGAGGCTCATGGCGCCGAGCAATGCTCCGGCAAGCAGCCCTGCGCGGCGCGCCCGCGCCCATAGCAGCACGGCGGCTAGCAGGTGCCGCGGCTCGAAGACCTTAACGTTAGTTTCCTTCGTCGTTTTTTGACTTAATGACTGGTCCATTCAACCCCCGCGTAAGGATAAAGACTGACTATCTTGCGGCGCTGACAGTCACCCTGGGTCCGGTTGTCTATTTTTTGCCCGCCGTCATAAACGACAGAGTGCTCTGCCCTCATGACGGCCTCATTCAAAACGTACCTCTGCGCGTCGCTGCGGCAAATATCCTCCTTGCCGGCAATCTTCCGTTGTGGAACCCGTATTACTTTAGCGGAATACCGTTGCTCGCTTCGTCACAGGCTGGAGTTTTGTTCCCTCTCAACTGGTACTACCTACCTTTTTCGCCCGCCGTCGCCACGAATTTGATGGTGATCTCAACTTATATGCTAGCGGCGCTGGGCGCTTATTTGTACTCGCGTCGTACTGGCGCATCGATCGCGGGCGCTGTGGTGACCAGTATCGTCTGGCAATGCTGCGGTTTTCTCGTGGGACAACTTAGCCACATCAACATAGTGCAGACTGCCGCGATGCTGCCCTGGGTGCTTTGGGCGATTGAAGGATACGCCCGCAGCGGCAGTCGCGCGCGCGGCGCCTTGCTGGCACTGCTGGTAGCTCTCCAGGCATTCGTCGGCCATCAACAAACTTTTGCGTATTCGTTGATGCTGGTTACGGCCTATGCCATTGTTATGGCACTTACCAACGTTGCGGTTTCCCCAGGCGCCCACCACCCCAAGCGGGCAGTCCGCCTGGAGACCCCGGGGCAGCCTGCTAGGGGTGCTGTGCACCCTTGCGGGCATTACCTCTGGTCGCTCGCCTATACGGCCGCTGGTGTATTGTTGGCGGCGGTACAAATCCTACCGACCTTCGAGTTGCTGCGCAACAGCGAACGCTCCGAAGCCACTTACGCTTTCCTTACTTCATTCTCGATGCCTCGCCGGTTTTTATCGGCCTTCTTTGCTCCGTACATCATGGGTGGCGGCGACGGGAGACTGTTCCGCGCACCTTACCTTGGGGAACCGTTTTACACCGAGTTTATTGGCTACGCGGGCTTACTGGCGCTGATGCTCGCGATCGTCGCCGTTCTTGTCAAACCGGACACAAGAACAAAGTTCTGGACGTGTACGGCGCTTGTGTGTGCCCTGCTTGCGTTTGGAGCCTACGCGCCCCTGCACTTGTATTGGTTGGTTTATTACGTGCCCGTTCTGAATCTTTTTCGAGTCCCGGCACGCCACCTGATGGAGGTGGATCTCGCGATTGCGGTGCTGGCGGGTCGCGGGATTACTGTGTTGGCGGGAGCTCATGGCGACAAACGAGTTCTGCGGCGAGTCGCGATCGCCGTTAGCCTCGGCGTACTACTAACTTGTTTAATAGTGACCTGGTTGCGGCCCGAAAAGTTTCTTTTGGCGAAGGCTGCGCCGGTGTCATTACTGCGTGCGCCTGAGCTTTTCCTTCCGGTTCTGTTCGCGGGCCTGAGTGCCTGGGCGTTATGGGTATTCGCGCGGCGACGCCGCGGCAGTACAGCGCTGCTGCTCGCTATCCTTGCGGTTGACCTCGTTATCTGGGGTCACTCAAGCGGATGGTATACGTCGAGTCCTTCGGCCGAGGAAGAATTTTGGAGTGTGCCCGAGACCGTTCAAGTTCTGCGCCGGGCGGCTCCGCAGGATTCAGCCGCGTACAGGATTCTGACCGCCCCACACACATTTGATCCAGCGACACCACCGATCCCACCTTCGATTTCGCGTTCGACTGATTGGGTACTGTGGACACAACCGGACGTTTATATGATGCACGGCATTCACAACGCCGCCGGGTATGACGGTTTTGGATTAGAGCGTTACAACCGCCTCGCTGGACAAATGAAAGTCTGGGGCGAATTGACTGATCCTGAGACGACGCTTCGCGGCGACAGCCGCGAGATAGATCTGCTAAACGTGCGTTATTTGATTTCAATGCGCCGGCAATCCGACAAAGACCAGGCCGATTATGTCTCCTCTTCCGGCAATAATTTTCCTCCCGCGACTGAGCGGTACGATGGATTCCTGTTTGCTGAGAACGATCTTGGTCTGCCCAGTATAGGCGCTGGTAAGCGACTGCGTTTCGCTGTCAAGCCACTGTTAGCGAATCGGGTGGCGCTGGTCTCAAACCTGGCATGGTCCGACAACGTTCTCGACCAGACGATGATTGGCCGTTTGCGCGTAATAGCAAAGGACGGTCGGGTTTTCGAGTTCCCATTACGCGCGGGCGTAGACACCGCGGAGTGGTCCTACGATCGCCCGGGCATTCGCGCTCGCATTAAGCACAAACTTCCGTCCGTGGCCACTAGTTATACGGTCAACGATGCGAGAGGTAACTATGAAGCGCACTCCTATGTGACCTCGTTTACGCTTCCTGAAAAGATAACTCTCACAGGTGGCGAGATTGAGCTTGAGGCCGGAACTCGCTGGCCGGATCTCCTCCTGACCGTTTTACGCTTGTCGCTGGCGGATGCGGATCAGGACAAGAGCTACCCGCTGCGGCGCGAATGGATGCGTATAGATAGCACGACTGTACTTGAGGGAACACCACCGGCCGGCGAACCGAAAAGCGATCGATGGAAACTTCTGACACAAACCTCGTACGTGGATATCTACGAGAATTCACGGTACCTACCGCGAGCATGGCTGGCATCAGAGTCCATGGTTCTGGACGAAGGCGCGACGCTGGAAGTAGTGCGGACGGGTAAGCTGGATGGGTCAGCCTGGGATCCAGTGCGCACCGCTCTCGTCGAGGCTACACCGTCAGCCGCAGTGGTAGCCCCAGCGCAAGACGCGCGCGCAGAAATTACGAATTACGAGCCAAATCGGGTTAACCTGAAGACCTACTCCGGCGGGACATCAATTCTCGTATTAAGCGAGAATTTTTACCCCGGGTGGCGCGCTTACGTCGATGGGCGCGCAACCGACACCTTGCGGGTCAATTACAACCTGCGCGGCGTTGAACTCGGCCCTGGTGCGCACCAGGTCGAATTCGTCTACCGTCCGAAGTCTGTGATTATTGGGTTCTTCGTTTCTCTTCTCACGCTGGCAGCGCTCCTGTTCCGGGGATTACGCGGCAGACAGACTAGAAAATAATTTGAGAATCTGAGATATCTGAGATCTCAGATCTCAAATCAAGAACAGCGATTCGCGGACCAGATCGAGGAGTGAAACGACGCATGCAAACTCGCTGCTCGCGCCGCCGCGCTTCATAGATAAGCTGGAAGAGTGCTACTTCTATCAGACGATGGACCTGCTTAAGACCAACTCGGGAAACAGTCAATTATGTTGGCAAAGCCGCGGCATATCGATAGCCTGAGCGACTGCTTTTTCTATCACACGATGGAACTGCCTGGCTTTGGCGAGGTGCGCGGGCAATGGGATTTGCGTGGCAGATTCGACGATTATGTCAGTGGCCTGAATCTCTATGGGAAGCAGGTGCTCGATGTGGGGACTGCGACCGGCTTCCTCAGTTTCGAAGCCGAGAAAAGACTCGCTGACCGAGTGCTCTCGTTCGACATGAGCGAGCCAGGGCAGTTCCGGTGTCTACCTTTTAAAGATAAGCTTTATTACCGCGATCCTGAGCGTTGGGCCGAGCAATTTGGCGCTGAAATCGAACAGTGGAAGAACGCCTACTGGCTCTGCCACAGATTGCTGGAATCGAGGGCTGAGGTTTTCTACGGAAATATCTATGACCTACCACCGGCACTCGGCCAGTTTGACGTGGCGCTTGTCGGGTCAGTGCTGGAACACTTGAGCGATCCAATCAGCGCGTTGGCCTCAATCACACGTCTTACCAAAGAGACCGTGGTTGTGGTTACGCCATTGCTCGAAACCGAAGAGCGGATTGCCCGGTTGCATGCATCGGCAAATCACCCGGAAAACGATTTCACATGGTGGATCTATTCCGTCGGTATCTATTACGAGGTCTTCAAGATGCTGGGTTTTAACATAGCGCGCATCACCCACGCGCAGTACTACTATCATCACGGAGATCGCCTCGAGAAGAGGTCCACGATCGTGGCGGAACGCGATTGACGGTGAAGAAGGATGTTGCCTGTTAGCTGTTCGCAGTCACTCAATCTCGAATTGACAATTCAAAGTCCAGCGAATTTTCAGGTTGGGAAGGGGGCAAAGCGGAGCGCGCCCCCGCTCAAGATGGGTAATCAATCAACCTTGAATTAACCAATGCAAGCCCAGCAAATTCGCAGCCTGGAGATCACTCCTTGACAGTAAGTTCGTGTCTCAGCGTTCCGGAGCCGAAGTCCTCGAACCATGCAATATGCTCAGCCACCATATCGAACTCGACGATATAGCGACCAGGCTCCCGAGGCGCTCTCAGGGTAATGCTGATGCTTACGACTTCGCCGGGTTCGAGATCGTCAGGCAGGTCGGCGCGGCCGTAATCCCAGGAGAGTTCTTCTTCATCTGAACGCAGCAAGTGCGCGCCAAGCTGCACTGCGCCCTTGCCGGTTTGATCGTAGCCGCGCGCAGGCCAGCGCGTCAGCCCCGCGTTTTGAATTCGCAGGGTGAAGCGTAGCTCCTCTTCAGTCCGGCTCATCGCAGTACCATCTTCCAGCGCGAGGGCGGCAACGTAGTGATGGAGCACGTCTCTTTCCGACTGGGCCACACTCTTACGACACACCAACACGGCCCGCTCGTTCTTCACCTCGACAAATTCGATACTGTCAAAGCCCGTATTTCTAAGCAGAGCTTCGAGTGCGTCGCCGCCTGGTAGAAACCAGTTGAAGACCTGCTCTTTGGCAGCTTGTGGGTTCTCGACGAGCGCCAGCGCGTGCAGACGCATTTGCGTCTCGCCGAGCGGGTGTGTGAAAGATGCGGGTGTCTGTTCTGGCGGCATGATGGCCGTTTCGATTATGAGCATTTCTCGAGTTACCTTGTACAAGTTCTCGAGTGCCAGCACTAAGTGTTTGAGGTGGTAGATCAACCCGAGCGCAAGCGTGATATCGAACTGTCCGACCGAGCGCTGGTCCAACTCGTAGACATTCATGCGCCGAAACTCCAGGTTAAGTCCCAGCACCTTACGGACGAATAGCGCCTGCCTGATGTGCTGACGCTGACCGTCCACGCCCAGAACGCGCGCGGCCCCACGCCGTTTTGCCTCGAAGGAATAGAATCCTGCGTTACACCCCACGTCCAGCAGCGATTTGCCGCGCAGATTTTGAGGCAGGCACTGTTGGATAACTTGCCAGGGTCCGCGTGGGTGGTCCACAGGCTCGCCCATCACGCTCTCGGTCTTGGTCGTGATACCTCCACCCAGGTCAATCGCATGGAACCAGGGCGCGAGCCTTTTCAGTTCTGCTAGAATCTCTTCCGTAGTCATTGGTTCTTCTCACCACTCAACCTGACAATTCAAGCCCAGAAAATTTGCAGGTTGGGAAGGGGGCAAAGCGGAGCGCGCCCCCGCTCAAGCGGCAAATATGCTGGGATTAAAAATGTCGATTCAAGGTTGAGTGACTGTGAATCTTGAGCGGGGGCGCGCTCCGCTTTGCCCCCTTCCCAACCTGCGAATTACCAAAGCACTTTTTGGTTTCACACAGCTCTACCTACCGCCGACGTCGAATCGAAGCACGAATGGCTCTGAGCCATGTTGCTCAAACCAGCAGACGTGCTGGTCGACGAGGTCAACTTTAAGCGTGTAAGAACCGGGAAGTTGCGGCGCGACATAGTCGATCCTGAGGTTTA
>JALZJF010000242.1 GCA_030859905.1 Acidobacteriota bacterium | reverse complement strand
CTCTAAGGAGCACGAATAAAGAAATGAATACGAAACGCCAACAGGGCTTCTCACTAATTGAGCTTTTGATCGTCGTCGCGATTATCGGCATCATCGCCGCCATCGCCATCCCCAATCTTCTCGCTTCAAAGCGCGCGGCCAATGAAGGCTCAGCTCAGGCCACCGTGCGCACGTTGACGGGAGCCGAAGCCACCTACCAGGCCACCGCCGGTGCCGGCAATTTCGCCAGCCTCACCGAGCTGCTGGGTCAGGGACTGATCGACAGTGTGTTAGGCACCACGCCCTTCCAGAAGAGCGGTTACACCTACAACGTTGCCGAAACTGACAGAAGCGGCTCAGTGCCAGCCAGCTACCTGTCGACTGCATCGACGGTTGTCGCCAGCGGCGTGACCGCGACTGGCACCCGCAACTTTGTTTCAGACGAAACGGGCGTAATTGCCTACGGTGCAGCGAGCACGACAGCCATGGCCAGCGTGAGCGCAGGCACTCCGATCGGAAACTAGTCCTTTCCTTCAACTCCATCCTCAAGCACAGCGTTGGCACTTCTTGTCGAGGAGCCCGCTGTGCTTGACTGTTTAGAGCATGAGTTTGCGTTGGGTAGATAACGTAATTAGTTCTCACTCAATACAGAACCGACGAGCGGTAGAGGGGCAGTGAAAACCAAATAGAGCCTTCGCTAATCACACTCTATATCACTATGATTTCTCGCTTTCCACGCCTGATACGGGAGCCGCCCTGGATAATCGGAGCGATGTGGCCGCTAGTGCTGCTCGCGCCCCACCTTCCCGGCATCCCAAGACCCTCAGTAAACGGTCTACCATGGCGCCAGGAATTGGCTCTTACTCTTTTGTTGACGCTCACCCTCGGATTTTTACTTATCAAAAGAAGCGGAACTGAAGGGCAGGCTCGCGTTTACCATAACACGATTATTCCGACCGGGTTTGCAGCGCTGTTTGTGATTTGGATGTGGCTCTCGATTGCGTGGGCAACAGATCATTACCAGACTCTGCACCTCGCAATCCAGTGGAGCAGCTACCTGGTATTCTTTGCCCTTATCATTTCGGCTCCGGCAAGAGTGATTCGGTCCTCGTTCATCACCTTGGGCATCATCATTTGGATGCTGGCCGTTGCCTGCGCTATCGAGTCCTGGTTTGGAGCACCACTCACAGACGGAAACCTACGCGTTGCCGTGAAGCCTCTCTTACGCGGCTCGGGTGGCTCTGGCGAAATCATGGGCGCCGCGTGCATCTTGTTCGCCGCCTATTCGCTTCACGTAAAACGCCTTCGCCTAGCCTTGATGTGCGGGGCAACTGCGGTAGCGGGATGGCTGGCGACACTACAGTCGCTGGAGCGGGCGCCTCTTGTGGGGGCCGCAGCGGGACTTCTGCTGTTGTTCACCGGCGCATTCTTCAGGCCATCCAAGCGGCTTTTTTTGCGCCTGGGATCGCTGACTGCCGCATTCGCCTTGGTATTCTTGTTACAAACAACGCCATCGCGGTTAACCAGTCACGATGTCTCCACTGTCAGCCGCTTGCAACAGAATCTACTTAGCGATGCGAATACGCGGGCGCGCTTTCTCCTCTGGGGCGCAGGTCTGGAAATCATGCGCGCTCACCCGTTACTTGGGGTTGGCGGCAACAATTACCAGGTCAAATTTGGAGAGGGGCGGGCACAATTCTCCTCTCGGTACCCGAATAGCCCATTGGTAGCCATGAATGAACATTTGCTGCCCATTTATGCGCATAATGAATATGTGCAGATGGCTGCAGAACTTGGGATCATTGGGTTGATACTTTTCGTTCTATTTAGCCTCGCTTTAGTTACAAACTTCGTCCGGGCACTGAGAGACAGAGGACAGAGCCTTCCTGTTCTGGGCGCTGGGGGCGCGATGTTGGCCTTTGCGATCAGTTCCGGCGCCAGCGCTTCGTCATTTAGATATCTCAGCGGCGGTCTAATTTTCTTCTTCGCCGCGGCGCTCATCAGCCGTCGTGTCAACAAGGTCCCACCTGCCGCGGATGAATCAAAGAAAGCCATTCATTTCCCCAGTACGACTTTGAGGTTTATTGGTCTCTGCTTCTGTGCGCTGATGCCTCTGAGTGTAACCCTGTTTGGCGCTCAAGCGGTCGGGACGACCTTGCACGCGTTGGCCGAGACCAGCTCAAACGCAACAGAGGCGGAAGATTATTACCGCGCATCGTTGAAAGTATATCCAGCTAACACAGCCGCCCGTTTTGGCTATGGCATGTGGCTTTACGGCAACAAACGGGCGAATGACGGAGTGCCGTACCTGCGTCATGCCGTAGAAAGAGGATGCAACAGCTCAATCTGTTATGCGTACCTCGCTGGCGCGCAGGAATCTGCCGGCGACTTAGACGAAGCTGAGCGCACCCTGGCCACTGCCGTCCGCATCTACCCCGCTTCAGTCTTCTTGCTCATTCGTCATGCCGCTGCCCTGGCGCGCAACGGACGAGACGCAGAGTCGAAGGAAGTATCTTCCAGGGCCTTTTTGCTAGACCCCCGTGGGGCTCGCGGCTGGCAGCAATTGATCGACAATGATATCGACGCGGCTTACCTTGCCGCAAAGCAGGACCGAAACATTGCACTACCTGGCGAACTCACTCCCGAAGCGGCGGTCTTCCAAGTGCTGCGGGAGAATGAGCAACGCTTCCCTGGGGCGGTCCATACCGGCTGGCGTGCGCGGATGCGAGCACAGCAATTGAAGTGAAGCATAGGACGGATACCTGAGGCTTTCATGAAATCACGAGATAAGCCAGCGAACACAAGACACCTTGTCTGAAGGAGTTAAGATGAAAGCGATTAAAACATCAAAAGTCCAGGAGGGCTTCTCTTTGATTGAGCTCCTCATCGTCGTCGCGATTATCGGGATCCTGACTGCCATCGCCATTCCTGGTCTGCTCACTTCTCGTCGCGCGGCCAATGAAGCTTCTGCGCAAGCCTCTCTGCGCACGATCCACAATTGCCAATTTACCTACCGGGCGACAAATGGGAATCTAGACTACGGAACACTTGATGATCTGAAGATCCAGTCCTTAATAGATAGCGTTCTGGCCTCGGGCACGAAGAGCGGCTATTACTTCGCAGCGAATCCCACCACCGGTGTACTACCTGCCAAGTTCCACATTACCGCGGTTCCGACAGCTACGTCTGGAGTTGGCCAAACTGGCACTCGGCGATTCGGTGTGACGGAAGACGGGGTGCTGAGGGGCGATTCAACTCTTGCAGTCCCAGCCGACTACGCCGCCGTGGAAGCAATGCAGCCGCTCGGCGGGTAGCCAAGATGCCACCGGCTTGCCCGGTGGAGTCCTCACGCTGCCTGCGAGGCAAACACCGACTGTTAGTTGAACCTTACCAACCTCACGAGATTCATTTTGCTTTTTGCTATCGTGCTTACTTGCGCCGGCAGACACTGCGAAATCGTCCATGCCCGCCGTTGACACTACTCACCTCCGAGCTGCTGAACTGCCTTGCGAAGCCGTATCACATCCGGATTCTCGAATGCGCCTCAGATGAGACTGCCATCGCTACCTTGGTCAGCCTGCACCATCGGAAACGATCTCAGGATGCGCCAGCAAGCTGCCAACGTGAGACTCCACCGGGCAAGCCGGTGGCATCTCGCAGTCGTTCAACGCGCACTTTCTTTGTAGCAGCCAACGTGAGACTCCACCGGACAAGCCGGTGGCATCTCGCAGTCGTTTGAGGGCGCTCGCTTCGTAGCAGCCAACGTGAGACTCCACCGGGCAAGCCGGTGGCATCTCGCAGTCGTTCAATGCGCACTTTCTTTGTAGCAGCTAGCGTGAGACTCCACCGGGCAAGCCGGTGGCATCTCGCAGTCGTTCAATGCGCACTTTCTTTGTAGCAGCCAACGTGAGACTCCACCGGGCAAGCCGGTGGCATCTGTACCACACTGACCAAGCGGTTCCGAAATTTCCGGGATTGGGATAGAGTAGTTCACGGCATCGCAGTCATCAAAATAACAGCGACTTACTGTTGGGCACGACTCAAGCAACAAAAATCTCAAATAGCTTAGCAGTCACCGGCGGCGGCATGGTCGGGCGCATCGTCGCCATCGCACGGAACGCTTTCCGCGAAGCGGTACGCGATCGGGTGCTCTACAACCTGGTTCTCTTTGTCCTGTTGCTTACCGGCGCCGCAATCTTCATCGGCGAACTCTCCGGCGGACAGGAACGAAAGATAATCGTAGACCTTGGCCTCAGCGCGATGCTGTTGTTTGGGGTCTTTATCGCAATTTTCGTCGGCGTCGGTCTGGTTTACAAAGAGATTGAGCGACGGACGATCTACACGATCTTTGCAAAACCCGTCACCCGCGGTGAGTTTATCGTTGGAAAGTATCTAGGGCTATGCCTGACCTTGCTGGTCAATGTCGTAGTGATGGGCGCGGGCGTATCATTAGCACTAATCTATGTGAGCCGTGGTTGGGATCCACTGGTCCTCAGCATCTGGTCGGCAATCCTACTCATCTACCTAGAGCTGATGATCCTGACGGGCGTCGCGCTGCTCTTCTCTTCCTTCTCATCACCTGCACTTTCGGCGCTACTCACTTTCTTCATCTTCATCATCGGACACTTCAGCGCCGACCTGAAAGGCCTGGCCACGTCGATGGGAAGCACCGGGGCTCGCTGGCTCTTCAGTGGCCTTTACTACTTACTCCCTAATTTGGCGAACCTTAGCTACATAACCCCGGCAGCTCACGGGCAGGTGCCGGACGCCGCGCACGTTGCGGCCGTGGGTCTCTACTCCCTGATTTACATCGCCGTAATTCTGTCTGTGGCGACGCTGATTTTCAGCCGCCGTAACTTCAAATGACCTTATCTAAAGAAACGGACGTAGAGATTTAAAGCCCGCGAAGCGTGGCGAAAGCATAGAGCCTGGGGCGTAAGCCCCAGGATAATGGCTACCGCTCTCTGAATTAAATCGATTACACATGTCTGTGAATCTATCTCTTTGAGTCAACCTTGAATTACATCTCGTTCGAACATTGGGACAGTAGTGATGACTACCGACAAATTAACAAAACGCGATGGGGCGCTTCTGCTGACGGTCATCATTGGACTGCTCAGCGTCTATTCTCTCTCCCGCTGGATCGACGGGCATCGTCCCGCTGTTAATGCGAGTATCGAGGAAGAGGGACTCTATCTCAACGCCGCCACTGTGAAGCGAATGAGTCTTGGTTTCAACGGTTTGGTGGCTGACTGGTACTGGATGCGCTCACTGCAATATGTCGGAGGCAAGATTTTGAAGCTTCCCGAGCGCGTTCCATTGGACCATCTGGGCCAGCTCAATCTGAAGCTGCTGGTCCCGCTTCTTGATGCGACTACAACGCTTGACCCTCAGTTCATGGAGCCGTATCAATACGCAGCGGTGGTTCTGCCCGATCTCGATGTCCAGGAGGCCATTCGGATTATCAAGAAAGGTGTTGCCGCCAATCCCTTGGAATGGCGGCTCTACCACAATCTCGGTTTTATTTATTGGCAGCTACGGGACTTTAAAAAGGCGGGTGAAGCATACGAGCAGGGAGCGAAACTTTCCGGGGCGCCAGAATGGATGAGGGCGATGACGGCACGAATGGCCAGTGAAGGAGGCAGCCGCAATACGGCTCGCGAGATTTACCAACGCCTGTACGAAGAGGCTTCAGATAGTAAGATAAAGGAGATGGCGCGCAACCGTTTGCTGCTACTGGACTCCATGGATATGCAGGATGCGCTGCGGAAACTAATGGCTGCGCACAGATCCAAAACGGGACGCTGCCCAGGATCATGGCAAGAAATTCGACCTGTTTTGAGCGCTTTCAGAATACAGGTCGACTCTTCCGGCGCTCCTCTGGATCCGGCGGGAACGCCGTACCTACTCGTACCCGATAAGTGTGACGTCAATGTCGACGAAGAATCTAAGGTGCCTTTCGAATAGAAGGTTTAGGCAAAACTCAAAAAAAATAACCAACCAAAAAGACCTCTAACATGCCATTACCCAGGGGTTTCACTCAGGAGGAGTGAGATGCTTATAGACTTGAACGCAACGCTTCATCAACTCCGTTCGAAGGAGCGGAACCAACTAGAGCTGTAATCTTCAAGATACTCTCCGCTCCTTCGAACGGAGCCGGAGGATGATGGAGGTTCCGGTGCTATAGACATCTCACCCACTAACGGGGTGAAATGAAAAGCTCTGATAAAAATGTTTCCCCTGGGCTTCTGTTTTCCGACCAGACTCCTCCAGCCAGATGATCAGCGATGGGATTACTGAAGTTAGCAAACAGACAAATCATGCAGGCAATAGTTGAAATTGAGAATTTAACCAAAGATTACGACGTCGGCTTCTGGCGCAAACGGAAAGTGCGGGCCTTGGATGAGCTTTCGCTGACGGTAAATCGAGGCGAGATCTTTGGTTTTCTTGGCGCCAACGGCGCCGGAAAGACGACCACACTTAAGCTTCTAATGGGGCTTATCTTTCCCACCAGCGGCAAGGCCCTCATTTTGGGCCGCGACATTACCCAGGTCTCGATGCACCACCAGATTGGCTACTTGCCCG
This sequence comes from Acidobacteriota bacterium, assembly GCA_030859905.1. Taxonomy (GTDB): domain Bacteria; phylum Acidobacteriota; class Blastocatellia; order Pyrinomonadales; family Pyrinomonadaceae; genus PSRF01. The sequence continues at coordinate 54,304 of JALZJF010000242.1, read as the reverse complement.
AGAACCCCTACTTCTACGATTACCTCACTGCGCGCGAGTTCCTGAAATATTGCGGTGAACTCTTCGGCTACGGACAGACTGAGCGCAGCAAACGCGCTGCCGACCTTCTGAGCCGCGTTAGACTTGAGGAAAAAAAATGGGACATTCAACTGCGAAAGTTTTCCAAGGGGATGTTGCAGCGCGTCGGGCTGGCCCAGGCTTTAATCAACTATCCGGAAGTGGTTTTTCTTGATGAGCCAATGAGCGGACTCGATCCGGTGGGCCGTCGCGAGGTACGGGATCTGATCGCCGGGTTGCGCCAGGAAGGCAAGACCGTCTTCATGTGTTCCCACATTCTTTCGGATATCGAAGTGCTGTGCGACCGGGTTGCGATTCTGAAACGTGGGCAACTCGCGCAGGTCGGCAATCTCGACGAATTACGTCAGCGCGCCGGCGATCGGAATCACGTCGAGATCGTGGCCACCGGCAGCGATGCGGAAACCCTGCAGTTTCACCTGCCCGAAGGCGAACGTTATCAACTATCATCTACGGCGAGCGGGGTGCGGATCGAAGTTCCAGACGAGAAGGATGTTGATGAAGTGATTACGGCTCTGAGGAGAACCGGAGGCAAACTCGTCTCGGTTCAACCCGTCCGGCAGTCGCTGGAGGAATTATTTCTTTCATAAGCGGTTCTATTGTTTGAACTTAAATCCGGTAACTTCCATCCTGATGTTCGCACGGATGTCGGATTCCTTCATTCCTTCGAGTCTCACTGCAACCACCATCGTTCGGTTTGCATCCAGTTCGGGTTGCCTGGTGGGAATCACTACCACTGTTCGTTCCCTCACCGCTTTACCCTGATGATCGACAACGGCAGCTCTGATTTCGAGGCCGTTGAGCGCTCGCCCGGTGAAGTTGCGAACAGTCGTTTGCAGATTCATCACGATGTCACCCAATGCTCGTTTAGCTTCGTCGGCTTCCGGTTCGTCGAGGACGATCTTCGGTTGATGCTGCTCCCACTCAGGCGAGCCCACGCGAATGGCCCCTTCCAGCAGGGGATCGACACTACCTCCAGTGCTGCTGGCACGCAACAAAAAATAGAAAATGACAGCTATGATCAGAGCTGCAATGATGGCCACGACGATAATCAACTTTCGCCGCGAATCATCCGAGCTGTCTAAACTTTTTTCCGTGGCCGCCATGCTGGTGCGTCGAATCGTAGAAATCGTAGGATCGGTTTTGCAATTGCTCGAATTGCTCCCGGGGTATCCAATTTGAGCCCCGCCCTTTACGCCAATCAAATTGCAGCTTTAGACACGATCCACGAACTCTTCCGAAATGACACTACAAGTTTCGTGTTGGTTCGGGTGTTTTCGTGGATCGTTCGGTAGTTCGAAATTGCTCAAACAGCAAGAACCTCCGGTCTTGGTTGACTTAGGACACCAACACCCTGGTCGTTTCCGAGTGGAATCTCTATCTCTCCTGCTTTGCGGTAAGGTCAGTAATCAGGTCTTCAAGCTCGGTATAATCTATCGGCTTGGTTATGTACGCATCGCACCCGGCAGCCAAAGCCTCGGAATGAAAGTCAGCCGTATCGTGAGCTGAAACTGCGATGATGGGAACCTTTGCCAAATCGGGCAATTGGCGAATTCGCCTGGTCGCTGCCAATCCATCGACAATTGGTAAGCTCAAGTCCATGAGAATGATGCTTGGCGTCTCCCGTTCTGCCGCTTTCACAGCTTCCACGCCGTTAACCGCCTCTGAGACTCGGTAGCCGCTTAGTTCAAGGAGCCGACGCATCATCATGCGGTTATCTTCCGTGTCCTCAACGAGCAACACACTAACCGCATTTACCCTGTTAGTCATTAACTGCACGTCCGTACTTTCGCGTGATTTCACTTCCACAATCAAAAACCAGACCACCCCTAAGTTGTTGACTCCACTGTATCAGTAGAATACGCCGGGGCTTTTTGCTAAGATGCCGCATCGAAATACGACAGATCGAATCCGGCGTTTCGGGTCAATTCATACACCGGACTTGCCCCGACAATGCCCTTCTGACTTGAAGCGGGAGGGCGGAAAGCTACTAACACCTAGCGATGAAGCCATTACTATTGAAGCCACAGGATAGCAACTCTCTTCAAAACCTAGGGCGAGCCTCTGTCCAGATCGTTCACGACCTAAAGAATCAGCTAAATGGTCTCAAACTGTATGCCACGTTTCTGCGCAAGCGATTGGAGAAGAGCGCCAGGCCGGAAGATGAGATGGAAACTATCAACAAACTCATTGCCGGATTGGATCGCGCCGCAGGTGATTTGTCGACGCTAGTGCAATATGGCCGGCCGATTGAGCTGCGGAAACAGGTCGGCGTCGATGTGCAAAAGATAATGCGAACGGTTGCCGAGGCTTTCTCGCAGCCCTCGCGTGCGACAGGTCCTTTGACAGCAGTTATCACCCTTGACGCGGAGCCGCTTCCCCTGTCCGGTGAGTTTGATCCCACGATTTTAGCTGATGCGCTCAAGTCGATCTCCGTGGGTGCAATGAAAATGCGTGTCGATGATCAAAACCGGATACTGAGGGTCAGCTTGCGCCGAGAGAAGGGCGATCAGGACACTGCAGTTATAGAATGGCATGGGTTAAATGACCTGGATCACAATCCGTTCCGTTCGTTCGCAGGCAGCGATGAGATCCGAATGTCATTTGCCGCTAAGGTCATCGAGGCTCATGGCGGCTGGGCTGAGCACCGCAAAGACACCTTGAGCGTTCGTCTTCCGTTAACGTCGGGAAACATCATTTGAGTGCGCTCCAGACTACCGAGACATGAACACAACGGCCACAGCTACTTTCAAGGAGAAGAAAAGGGTGGAGAACAAAAACGTGCGGATTTTGGTTGTCGATGACGAACCTATGATGGCGGATTCTCTGAAACAGAACCTTATGGAGGAAGGCTTTTCAGTGGACACGGCAGCCACAGGCGCCGAAGCCATCGAGCTCTTCGACCAGGGTGGGCATCATCTGGCCATCTGCGATCTGCAACTCCCGGACATGGATGGTCTCGAAGTCATGCGTCACATGAAAGACGCACGCCCAACAACCGAAGTAATTGTCGTCACTGGTTATGGATCCGTCGCGCGCGCAGTGGAAGCCACCAAGGCCGGCGCCTTCTACTTTGTGGAAAAGCCTTTCGACTTTGAAGAAATTCAACCACTTGTGGATAAAGCGCTCGAGCGTCGCGAGCTGGTTGCCGAAACGACAAGCATGCGCCGTCAGCTCTCCACTCGCTCAGAGTATTTCAACATCATCGGGTCCGCTAAGCCCATGCAAGCAATTTACGAAACCATCGAATCGGTCGCCAAATCAGACGCGAACGTTCTCATCGTTGGTGAGTCGGGAACAGGCAAGGAGTTAATAGCCAACGCCATCCATTACAACTCACTGCGCTCCAAGAAGGCATTCATCAAAGTCAATTGCGCGGCGCTGCCAAAGGAACTGATCGAATCGGAGCTCTTCGGCCATACCAAAGGCGCTTTCACGGGCGCTCACGCCGACAAGGAAGGACTGGTCCAGCACGCAGCCGGCGGATCATTAATGCTCGACGAAATCGCAGAGATGCCGGTTGAACTCCAGCCCAAACTGCTGCGCGTGTTGCAAGAAAGAAGCTATCGGAAGATCGGTTCAGAGAAGACTTACGCCGTCGATTTTCGGCTTATTTCCTCTACAAACCAGCCGCCCGCCGACGCAATACGTGATGGCCTGCTGCGCGACGATCTCTTTTATCGCATTTCTACAATTACCATTCACGTTCCGCCTCTGCGCGAGCGTAACGAAGACATTCAACTGCTGACAGAACACTTTCTGCACATGTACGCGCAAAAGTATGAACGGACGATTGGCGGGGTCTCACAAGCGGCCTACCAGCGACTTTTCGGTCATCTCTGGCCCGGCAATGTGCGTGAGTTGCAAAACGTTATCGAGCGGGCAGTGCTGCTGGCCAAAGGGAATCGGATCGACCCCGTAGACTTGCCATTCGATAATGGATCGCTCCCAGAATCGAGTTCCGCCGCCCCGGGGTGGGATGTCCCGCCAAACATGACGCTCGAAGACATCGAGCGTCTGGTTATCGAAAGAACGTTGCAACGCACCGGCGGCAACAAGCAGGCGGCAGCGAATCTGTTGGGAATCTATCGCCCGCGCCTTTACAGTAAGATAAGAAAGTACAATATTGACGTTACGTCGCTCCTTTCCGCCTAAAGGATTTTCACCTGACAATGCATGCTCAAGTTATTTTCCGAAACTCATAGGGTGGCCTTCCACGGACGCTTTATGCAGCTATGCTCCGTCCGGTAATTCTTCATTTCCCACAAAGACCATTTAAGAACCTCAATGTCTAAACCAAAAACTGCGTCCTTTGGCTCGTGGAAATCGCCCATCACCTCGGACCTGATCGTGAGCGGCTCTGTCGGCCTTAGTCAGCCTACTATAGCCGGCCAGGACATTTATTGGGTTGAAATGCGGCCTTCAGAAGGCGGGCGCAATGTAATAGTGCGACGTGATGCATCCGGCGCACCTACGGATGTTAATCCTTCGCCATTCAATGCGCGGACGCGCGTCCATGAGTACGGCGGCGGCGATTATGTCGTAAGCGGTGGCGTCATCTATTTCTCAAACTTTGCCGATCAGCGCCTCTACAAACAGGTCCCTTCCGGAGAGCCTCGTCCTATTACGCCCGAAGCTGACTTGCGTTATGCGGATGCTACGGTCGACGCCAAACGACGACGATTAATCTGCGTGCGAGAAGACCATTCGGTCGCCGCCGGCGAAGCGGTCAACACGCTCGTGAGCATTGGGCTTGACGGTGTGAATGAGAGCGGCGAAGTGCTGGTCTATGGAAACGACTTCTACTCGTCGCCACGCCTTAGTGCAGACAGTAGCCGGCTCGCCTGGCTTACCTGGAACCATCCCCAGATGCCCTGGGATGGAACTGAACTGTGGATGGCTGACTTTCGAACGGACGGCTCACTTACCAAAGCCCAACGTGTTACCGGCGGAATCGCGGAATCGATATTTCAACCGGAGTGGTCCCCAGACGGCATGCTCTATTTCATATCGGATCGGAGCGGGTGGTGGAATCTGTATCGCCGCCGGGCCGACGGAGAGATTGAGCCTGTCACTGAACTAGCCTCCGAACTCGGAGTGCCGCAGTGGATCTTTGGGATGAGCAACTACGCCTTTGAGTCGGAAGAGAAAATTATCTGTACTTACTGTGAACGCGGCATGTTTCAATTGGCCTCGATAGATACCCGAACTCGAAAATTCCAGCCCATCGAGACTAACTACACGGACATAGCTTTCGTGCGGGCAGCGCCAGGTCAGACTGTGTTTCGGGCCGGCTCACCTGCCGAGCCGCCGTCGATTGTCAGACTCGATCTCAACACCGAAACCTTCGTGGTCCTGCGCCGGTCGAACAATCGGCATATTGATGCCGGATATTTTTCAAGTCCCCGTGCTGTTGAATTCCCCACCACCGATGGACTAACGGCTCACGGCTTCTTTTATCCCCCTCAGAATCCTGACTACCTGGCGCCTGACGGCGAGCGTCCTCCACTTCTAGTGAAAAGCCATGGGGGACCAACATCCGCGGCCGCCACGGCCTTAAGCCTGACAATTCAATACTGGACCAGCAGAGGAATTGCTGTGCTGGATGTGAACTATGGCGGGAGCACCGGTTACGGCCGAGCTTATCGGGAGAGGTTAAGGGACCAGTGGGGCGTGGTGGACGTTGATGACTGCGCGAACGGTGCGCGCTATTTAGTGTCGGAGGGCGAAGTCGACGGCAACCGTTTGATGATCACGGGCGGAAGCGCCGGAGGGTACACAACGCTTTGCGCGCTTACTTTCCGAGATACTTTTAAGGCTGGCGCCAGCCACTATGGCGTGAGTGATGCGGAAACGCTCACCAAAGAGACTCATAAATTCGAATCGCGATATCTCGATGGGCTATTGGGTTCTTATCCGGAAAAGCAGGGAAACTACTTTCAACGTTCACCAATCAATTTCACGGATCGGCTGTCGTCACCAACGATCTTTTTTCACGGTCTCGATGATAAAGTCGTGCCACCTAACCAGGCCGAAGTGATGGTAGAAGCGTTACGCGCGAAGGGAATTCCCGTAGCTTACGTACTTTTCGAAGGCGAGCAACACGGCTTTCGACAGGCAAAGAACATCAAGCGGGCTTTGGATGGAGAGCTGTATTTCTATTCAAGAGTCTTCGGTTTTGAATTGGCTGAGGAGGTGGAGCCGGTGCAGATTGACAATCTTCGCTAAAGTGCTAGCCGCAGTAGCAAGGGTCCAACTTCTTGCTTTTCGCACAAGATTCTTGAGTGTCAAGCGTACTTCCCGGTCCTTCAGAGCGACGCTTGCCCCAACGGCTTTGCCGCCCGACGTGAGGCGGTGGCTTTGCCCCGCCGGTTAGTTACAAGAACCCTTGGGCTATGCCCCTGGGTCGCAGGTGGAACTTAAAAAAAGACTGTTGCAAATTCCATCAGCGGCAGTTAGATTGGGGCCAGCAATCATACCTTAAGGTGGAGGATCTCCCCGTCGTTTTTTGGGTGTTCCGCTGCCTTCATAATTTGAGTTGGAGGTAGAAAAAGTGCCCACAGGAACTTGCCCCGAATGCGATGCCGATGTTCACGTAGATATGGACACGGATAAGGGCGAAACGGTCTCATGTGAGGAATGCTCCGCAGCGCTGGAAGTAGTGGGTCTCGACCCAGTCGAACTGGATATTGTTGAAGAAGATTTGGGCGACGACGAGGAAGACGAGGAGTTCTGAAGAAAAAGTCGGCAGGAGCAGTTCCTAGTGGCCCAGACTTTGGTCTGTGATCTCGAGCCAGCCTGGTTCCATCAATACCTGAGCAACTCAATCGGCAACACCGACTAAAGTCTGTGCTACTCCTGATTACTGCTGCTGCCGACGCTTCTTTCCTCCCGCCTGGTATCCCGGACGGCTTTGCCTGATTGCCAGGCCGGGCGGTCCTTCCACCTTGAGCGAATGGAATTGACCATCCCGCCGTTTTTCTTCCGCAGGGTAAAACGCTAGGACGTAGGCAGAAGTGACTTCCTCGGCCAGCGCCCGAAAGAGGGGCGAATAATCCTTCTCGTCTGCATAGACGCTCCTTCCTCCGGTCAAATCAGCAAGTCCACTTACGTCCAGCGGTGTCGGTAAAGGGGTCTGCGTCGAAGCTGTCATCATCCGGGAGTACGAGGGTAGTGTGACGACATAGACACTCACATCTGCAGCATTGGCACGCTCGATAACAGTTTGCGGAGCGACTGTATCTCCCACCGGAAAACCGTCAGTAACGACAAGCACAGCCCTTTTCATCAAGCGACGATCTCGAGTACGAGGTGCGTGGCGGACGATTAGCCTGATAGCGTCGTCAACTGCATCGTAGGTGTGGGTTGAAAGGCCGTTCGGCTCACGGGCGAGTTTTTCAAAAGTCCGATCAAGGGCGGTAGGATCCGAAGTGAACTTTTGCAGTGTCTTCACGTTCATTCCAAATGCCATCACGGCATAAACTGCTTGCTGATCCGCAATGCTGGTAGAGAAAGCTTGCAAGGCATTGCGCAATCGGCCCATCTCCTCCGTCGTCATACTGCCTGAGATGTCTAAAGCAAATACCAGCGCGAGAGGTCGTGGCGGGCCAGTTCTTCGCTCCACTTGAAAAAAGGTGACCGGTTGTTCAATCCCGTCAGCGTAGATCTTGAAATCCTTCTTGCTAAGATTCCGCACTGGCGCGCCTTGCAGATCCGTAACCGTAACGTCCACTGAAACTAGATCGGTATCAATACGCAGTACGTCATCGGGTTCCTGAGTCTGCGCGGGCCAAACCCGCCGTGGGCGCTGAACCGGAGGGGTGGGGTCTTGGGCTCGCGCGAACATGATGCCCTGTTCGCTCAAGAGAAGCGCAACCAGCGTTAGAATCGCGGTCCGGCGAAGCTTTATGCTTTGGTTAATACGAATGTTCACAGTTACCAGTGCGAAGTCTTTGTTGATCTGAGCCGGAACCTTAAAAACCCGATCGGGGAAAGATTATACGAAGTTAGTTGGATGCCGCCAACGAGGCTTGGGCAACATGTACTAACAAGACCTTCGTGTTATTTCGTGGGATCACCCTTCTTCGATCTTGGCTGGGAGAGCCGGGAGAGCCGGGAGAGCCAGGGTCACTTAAGTTAGGGCACGGCGGCGTGTTACAATTCGACCCCCTTTATAGATTCAGACGTCTAACCCGGAGAGTTCGCAATGAGACCTAAGAGATTAGTGCTTGCGCCGATGGCGCTGCTCTTTTTGGGAGCAGCCTCAATGGCCCAGGACCGTTCGACCGGCGGTATCAAGGGGAAAGTGCGAGTTGAGACTGGAGCGCCAGCCGGAGTCACGGTTGTTATCAGGCAGAACGAGCGAGAGGTTAACCGCGTCGTGACTGACAAGGGCGGCTCGTTTCTAGTTCAGCGCTTGCCGGCAGGAAGGTATGCACTCACATTTAGAAAGCCAGGTTTGAGCGTGGGCACAGTTGAAAATGTGGAGGTCAAGGCTGGCAAAACCCGTTCGCTGGGAGATCGTTTGATTCTGACCATAGATGAAGGCTCGATCGCATTTATTCGAGGCAGCGTGTTCAACCAGGGGGGCCGCAGCGTTGCCGGCGTGAAAGTTGAGCTGGCGAAGATTCAAGCGGACGGCTCGGCGAAAAAGATCGACGGTCGTGTTACCAACGAGACCGGTTCATTTGTGTTTAGGCTAACGCCCGAGATTGCGAAGTATCGGATCACTGTAAAATCTGGCAATGCCGAGCCCGTCAGCCAGGACGTCGAAATTGATGGCGCTGCCGTCTACCGCGTTGCTCTTTCTGTTCCGGCTGCTCACAAATAGCGGCTCATTAACAGCCGGTACCGAGGGCAAAAAGGAAAACGGGGAACGGGTAAGGGGAGAAACATAGTGCTATCTTTGGCTGACCTGATGCGGTTGCGTTAGGATGCGCTAAAAGACATGGAAGACCGCGAAGAGTTTCTAACTGCCCGACAGCTCGCAAAGATATTGCAGGTGAGCGAATCGACGGTTCGGCGCCTGGCTCGCAAGCGGCGCATTCCTTCCGTTCGCGTGACACCACATATCATCAGATTTCATCTCGACGCAGTGCGCGAGGCTCTGAATGTGTCCCGCTCCAGGATTCGCCACGGTGAATTTACTGAGCAGGTTGACGATGCGCAGTTGTCATTTGATGATCTGCGCTTCAGTTGATTCTTTAGCGGATCTCTACGACTCGCCGTTCTGACGCACGCCACCACCGCCGTTTTGGTCATGATCGGAGTCTTCAGCCGCGAGGGTCGCCTTCACCTGCATGCGATAGTTTAGGAACCAGGCCACCATGCCGACCGCTGCCACGACAAATGCATTATCAAAATTACCCCACAGTAAGAAAACACCCGCAACGGCGACACAGCCTCCGGCTAATATCAGCCAGAATAATTTCACTTGATCAGCACCGGAATCAAGACGTCTATAGCACCGGGGGGATAACAGACCTGGTCATCGCAGGCTTGGATGCGCAATTTGGCGGGAATGGTTTGTTGGCCTTTCTTCGCGGCTGGGGCAGCCTGCAATGACACTGTAAGCGGGGTTTCGCCCTCGTAAACATGAAGTGGCTTCTCGGCAAATGCGAAAGTCTTGACCAGGGGTTTAGGGTAGAAGACGGAGTTGAGCGAGACCTCATTCGTGCCTGCCATGTCCAGCTCGGTTGCTTTCAGATACGCAAAGGTAGGGGGATTCGAATTGATGTGGTAGCCGTTCTGGACGGTAACGCGAACAATTGCATCGGCAATTTCACCCGCTGCAACTTCAACGCCCTGCACCGCGACCTTCACTACTGATTCGGATGTTATCTTTGGGACTGCGGCTGGGGCTGCCGAACTGGCCGCGGTTTCTCCGTTAGGCTTCTGACTCCTTGAACAAGCGGAAAACACCGCCATCATGATCACGCAGAAAATCAGACCAGGTAAGAGTCGAGTCATTTTATGTGGATAGATACGAAACGGTGACAAACCAATCATTTAGCCGCGCATACCCGCGGATGACCCGCGAATCAGAGCGAAACTAATACAAGCAGGAACAACTCAGTCAAGGCACGTGATCGTACTCCTTCACATCCGCGTTCATCCGCGCATCCGCGGTCAAATCCAACTTTCTGAACAACCGCCGCGGCTCTACCCCGCCGCTTCCTTCTTGCCTTCCGGTTTCCTGATGCCGAATTTCTCGAGGCGATACTGCAAAGTTCGGAACGTCAGACCCAGCAGCCTCGCCGCTTTGGTAATGTTGTAATCGGTTTGCTCCATCGCCTGCGTCAGCAGATCGCGCTCCACATCTTCGAAGCTGATTCCTTCAGCCGGTAACTTGAAGGCTCCCTGGGCAAGGGGACGGGTCTCCTGCCTCAATTCGAGCGGTAAGTCTTCCACGGTGATCTGATCGCCTTCACAGAGCAGGATGGCCCGTTCGATGGCCGACTCGAGCTGGCGAACGTTGCCGGGCCAACTGTAGTCGACCATTAGTTTTCTTGTCTCGAGGGTAAGTCCACGGACCAGACGCGAGGTGTTGCGCGTATGTTTTTTTAAGAAGAAGTCGATCAGAACCGGGATGTCATCTCGCCGCTCGCGCAAAGGGGGCACGTCCACCGACAGGACGTTGATGCGGTAGTAAAGGTCGTCCCTGAACCTACCATCGGCCACCATGGCTCGCAGATCCCGATTGGTTGCCGCGATCACGCGCACATCGATACTGATTTCATGGGTGCCTCCCACGCGTCGAATCTTGCGTTCCTGCAAGGCTCGCAGCAGTTTAGCCTGCATGGCCACATCCAGTTCGGCAATCTCATCCAGAAACAGCGTGCCGTGATTTGCGAGTTCGAAAAGACCCTTCTTCTCAGCGTGCGCGCCCGTGAAGGATCCCTTTTCGTGGCCAAACAACTCAGACTCAAGGAGGTTCTCGCTAATTGCCGCGCAATTAACAGCCTGGAACACCTCAGTTAGTCGTGGTGGCGACTGGTTGTGAATTGCCCGCGCGATTAGCTCCTTACCTGTACCCGATTCACCACGAATCAGTACTGTGGAATTAGATCGTGCAACCTTCACGATCATCTTTTTGACAGTGTCCATCTTCGGGGACGCCGAGACTATTTCGGTATCGAGCTCTTCGAGTTTGCCCAGCGCTCGCCTGACTGTTTCCAGGAGCAGATCCTGGTCCACGGGCTTCTCCAGATAGTCAAAGGCGCCATTTCGCAAGGCTTCTTTCGCTGATTCTATGGTCCCGTGGCCGGTTATCAGGACCACGCTGGTAGACGGGTCGAGCGCAACCACATGTTGTAAGAGCTCAATGCCCGTCATCCCAGTCATTTTCAAGTCTGTCAACACCAAATCAAAATTGCGCTCGTTAAGAAATTTTACTGCCGCTTCACCCGACGAAGCCGTCGTTACGTCATATCCTGCGCCCATCAACGGTCTCTCATAGGCTTCTCGCTGGGGCCTTTCGTCGTCTACTACCAGTATATTTTTTCGTGCCATATGCTAAGTATGAACGATTAAGGATAAAGAAAGAAAGTCAGTGACCAGACTCATGACTCTTCATCCTCCATCTGGTTCGCTTTTCCTTTCAACGGCAGGGTGATCGTAAATGTGGTTCCAGAGCCTGGTTTCGAAGTAACGCTGATCGTCCCGCCATGATCGTCGATTGCTTTTCTTACGATGGCGAGGCCCAGTCCAGTACCGGTTTCTTTGGTCGAATAGTATGGTTCAAATACCTTCGCAATATCCTCAGGCGCAATACCTCGACCTGTATCACTGACTTCAATGACCGCTCGATCACCATCCTGATCAGGACGAATGGCGATCCGCACAGTTCCACCTTCACCATCAATCGCCTGCAACCCGTTGACCAGCAGGTTGGTTAAAACCGAACGCAATGCTTCGCGATCAGCCATCGCCGACGGCATGTTTTCTTCAACCTCCAAACGCATCGCAATACCGCCTTCGTCTGCCTGTGCCTGAATTACGCGCAACGCGTCTTCGGCCTCGGATCTCAGATCCATCCGCTGTGAATCAATCATCGACGGCCTGGAATATTTTAGAAAATCTGTAATGTGCCGGTTGATGCGCCTCACTTCGGTTTTGAGTTGAGACGTCAGCCGTTCGAATGTCTCACGTTTTTGATGTTCTTCGGGAGCAAACGTCGAGCGCAAGTGATCGAGGGTCAGGTTGATGTAATTAAGAGGATTGCGGATCTCATGGGCTATGGCCGCGGCGAGCCGGCCCACGACTGCTCCCTTCTCCGCTTCATGAAGTTGAGTCTCCAGTTCGCGGGCGCGAGCAAGCTTGGCCGTCATCTCGTTGAATGCCGCTGCCAGGGCCCCCATCTCGTCTCGCCGATCAGTTGGTACTCGAACGCTGAAATCTCCTCCGGCCACTCTCCGCGCGGCGATCGATAAGAAATTGATCGGTCTGGTAAACCTCCAAACGAAGATGCCGGTCACCAGCGTCGTGGCTAACAAAAGCAGCAGGGTGTAAAGCGCTGACCGAAGCGCCTGACGCTCGAGTATGTTAGTCAAGCTGTTTGCCGATCCCAGGACCACGAGGATGTACCAGCGGCCCTTTGTGGTCTCCAGCGGAAAGTAGAAGGCTCCCGGCTCACCAGGCTTAGCAGCAGCCGTGCCTGTCAACCACGTTGGTAGTCCAGGGGCTTCGTCGCCCAATTCAACCGCGCTGCTCAGCGGGGGAAGTGGAACATCTTTAAAATGTAGATATGTGGCTGTATCATCCTCATTCTTGCGCGGTCCGTAGTCGCCAATCAGACTGTCCTGAACGACTCCTTCGCCATCTACTACCAGGACGTTTTGCACCCGACCTTCTCCTTCGCCAGTGAGCGGTCCGCGGAGACTGGAACGCAATTCATCGAGATACTTATTGCTTGAAATACTGTTAACGCCTAACGCAACACCGGCCATGATCGCTTGCTCCTGTTCGACGATCATGTGAGCGTTCCTGTTTACCGAGCGAAAGTTGACGTAATACTGGACCCCTAAGGTCAGCCCCAGCAGGACCGCCAGGAGCACCAACAATCGCGCGCGAAAGGTATTAAGAAGTCTGAATATCTTCATCCTGCGCCTTAAAATAACTGGTGCAAACAAACAAGAGAAGGTTGTCGCTCCAGATATGCGTCATTTGGAGCCCAGCTTAAGGCAAGTACAATCGGCGTTCCAAACCCTTTCTTAATGAATTGTGTACAAAAGGTTACTTTTCTGTTGCTGTTGATGCCAGCCTGATGGTATATTCCACTTGGTCTCGAATGTAAGTCTCCAGGGACCGCCCTTTAGGGAACTCTCCCACCTCAAAGTTGCAGGATTGGACGAAATCGCCAAGGCCGTGGTTGTTAGGGGATGTATCAAATTGTTTAGGAGAGGACTTGAAACTCTTACCACTGCGAAAACGAGTAGTTAATAATGAGGAGCGGGCGCTTCCCCGACAGTTTCAAGAAACTCATGTTCCCTCCGGCGCCCGAAGGTTGAAACGCAGTTCCTGGCTAATTATGAGCCAGACCAATTCCTAGGAAAGGTATTAGACCCGCATGAACCTGTGTACCCGTTTTCCGAAATCCCTCCGTTACGCCCTCATATTTGTCATTCTTATTACGGTCGCTTGCTCCGGTACTGTCTTTGGAAAGAAGAAGCCAGCCAGCTCGTCGCGCAATAAGGCATCGCGCGACAAGGCGGTGCGCGCGGAAAAAGGAAGAAAGTCATCTGCGAAAAATCGTCGATCTACGTCCCGCGGAAGGCTCGCGAGGAATACCCGCAGGAGCAGTAGATCGCGGATGTCTGCGCGAGATGTGAGGCAACGACGAAATCAGATTGCCCGGGAGCAGTCCGCTTCGTTAAAAGCTCTTGAACGTAGACTGCGCCGCCCTTTGACCAGGCGCGAACGTGCGGCAGAGTTGCGCAGAATCGGATCACGTAACCGTCATGCGATACAAGCAGCGAGACGTCGCGCTGAAGCTGCTCGCCAGGCAGCAATTGCCCGTCAGAGAGCAATCGAGAAGGCGATGCGGGACGAAGTGCAAGCCTTGATCGCTCGCGACGACATCACCGGTGAAGACTTGGAAGTTCGCCGTGCCGCAGTAAAGGCTCTTGGTAATCATATAGGCACTGCCGTAGTCATGGATCCCATGACCGGCAGGATCTATTCCATTGTGAACCAGGAGTGGGCACTAAGACGTGGTTTCAAGCCGTGCTCAACAATCAAGCTTGTCACAGGCGTCGCTGGTTTGGGTGAGAAAGTGATCGAGCCGGCGCACACCACAGCAGTCTCCGATAGATACAATATCGATCTCACAGACGCGTTGGCTTATTCAAACAATACGTACTTTCAACAGGTTGGCGGCCGCGTCGGCTTTGAGAAGATGATGTCATATGCAAAGGATTTCGGCCTTGGTGAGAAGACCGGTATTAATGCTCCCAATGAGTATTCGGGTCGTCTCCCCTACGAGAAAACCGGCTTTGCGCTCAATCGTATGTCTTCTCACGGCGATGATTTTGAAGTGACGGCGGTTCAACTGGCCACGCTCGTTTCGGCCATGGGTAATGGTGGCAAGCTGCTGGTGCCTCGCGTGGCGCGCACTGTGGAAGAGCAGGCGAAGTTCAAAACGAAAGTTAGACGCCAGATCAAGGTCGAGCCGGAGGCCTGGCGCCGAATGGTTCCGGGAATGGTCGGAGCAGTTAACTATGGCTCTGGAAAGAAGGCTTACGATCCGCTGCAGACGGTCGCCGGCAAAACCGGTACCTGTATAGGTCAGGGCGGTTGGCTCGGGTTGTTTACGTCGTATGCGCCCCTTGCGAATCCCAGACTCGCGGTGGTTGTAATTAGCCGCGGACCTGATGCGCGCAAACACTTTCCGGCAGCAGTTGCCGGTAGAATTTATCGTGAACTGAATGGCCGATTTGGAACCCCGATTAATCTCCAGCTAGCGACCGCGCCTGGCGCCCATGACCCAAAGGCTGCTGAGCTAAACGAAGAAGAAAAGGACGCCGCCGAGGTGGACGCGGCCGAGGCGGCTGCGATCGAGGCAGCGGCGGCGGCCACAGCCGAAGAGTCGGTGGCTGCCGATCCTACGAAAACCGCAGTCCGTCCTCCGCTTGAGACTGAAATGAAGGCTCCACGTAACACGGTTAAATCCGTACTCATGCAGATTCCGCGCCGGACGGTCGACGCTCTGAAGAGCACTACTTCGAAACCAACCCCGGCGGTAAGGACCCCTCAGCAACCTGCAACGACTGTTTCCTCAGGCGAGGAGAGACCGCGTCGCGCTCAACCGAACTAACCTCGGACAGAGTTAGACCGCAATTCCCGAAAACCAAACTGCGCCGGGCACGCGTAATTAATACGCAGCCCGGCGCAATTGTTTCTGACCGGTTTATTGCCTCAAAGTAAAAAGCCGCCAGGGCCTTGACACGTTCGTTGTAGTTGCAGGAATATTGCGAACGTTCTTTGTAGGTTCCCCGACTCTTATCCACGTCTTCGTGCTCTCCTCATGGATGCGTCATGCCGTCATCGGCAACCGCCCTTTGTGGGGACGCATCTCAATGTCGCTCTAAAAGCGGCCGTGGAACCAAGCGCTGGTGGCCCCTAGGGTGCGGAGATGGCAGAAAACATTTGGAGGTTGTGAACAACTAATGAAAAAGACTATTGGGTTAATAGCGATTTTGCTGGCAATAGCGACAACTGCATTCCCAACGTTTGCGCAGCAGCCAGCCACATCACCGCAGCAGCCAACAGCGACACCGCAGGATCCCCGATGCACACCGGAAGCCAAGACCGCGTTGTACAACGAATTCCGGAAAGAATTTAAAGGCGACACGGCCAAGGCCAACGAAATGGCGAAGAAGTGGTTGGGTTGTCCCGAAGTCGCCGGTGAGGAACAGGTTAGCGCCTATCTGAAAAACTTCGTCACCCTTTATGAAAAGGCGGACCGCAAGAATCAGGTTACCGACCTGGTTTTTAACAAGAAAGATTACACGAAGGGTTTCGAAATCGGGAAGGCGGTGTTAGCAGAGGAACCGGAAAACCTCAAGGTGATGCTTGACCTCGCGTATGCGGGGTTCGCGGCAGCAAATGCTAAGAATGATGCTTTCAGTGCGGATGCTATCAACTATGCCAGGAAAGCCATGCAGTTGATAGAAGCTGGCAAAGTGCCAGAGAAATGGGAACCCTATTTGGGTAGGGATGATGCCCTTGCTTACCTTAATAACATCATTGGTAGCCTGACCGTCCAGAAGAACCCTACAGAGGCTCTGCCCTACCTGATTAAGGTGGCGCAGTATGAGAGCAAGCTGAAGAAGCTCCCCTTTACTTACGGCATCATCGGTGCCGCTTACGAGGCTGGTCCTTACGCAAAACTGTCGGCCGACTACAAGACGGCGTTTGGGGGGAAGGATGAATCACCAGAGAGTAAACTGGCGCTCGATAATATTAATCAGGTGGTAGACCGCATGATCGATGCGTATGCTCGTGGAGTGGCTCTTTCGGGGACGGATCCGGCAAATCAGGCGAGCAAGACGTCATGGATGGAAAGCCTTAGCACCTGGTACAAGTACCGGCACAATCAGTCCGACGCCGGCCTTAACGAAATGATCGCAGGCATTCTGGCGAAACCGTTGCCGCCTGTGCCAACTCCGATTACTGCGCTGCCTACAGCCACGCCAGCCAGCACGCCCACCTCGGGAAGCGTGACTGCTTCCGGATCCAACGCGGGAAACAGTGCCGCGACCGGCGCGGCGCCGGCAACCCAGCCAGCATCGGGCAATCCGGCAGCTACCAATCCAGCCCCGGCAAAAACCCCAACCCCCGCACCTGCAACTAAACCTAAGGAGCCGGCAAAGTCAACGACAACGCCGCCCAAGCCCAGAAGCAAGAGGCATCACCGCGGCCACTGAAGCCTCTATCATATTCGCTACCTCCAAATCGGCGCCGGAAGCTTTGTCGGTAACTTCGACGATGCTTTCGGCGTTTTGCTACAATCGCATCCGTTTTGAAGACGCAAGAAAACAACACTCCGGATCTTGATTTACTGGAAACGATTCTCGCCTACACGTTTCAGAACCGTAACCTGCTTGAGCGCGCTATGACTCACCGCTCCTGGGCCCATGAACAAGTCGCGCCGGGCGCGGAGGATCTCGCCCGCAGGCTGCACAACGAAGCGTTGGAGTTTCTCGGTGACTCCGTGCTCGGCTTAGTCGTGGCCGACTATCTTTGCCGGGCGTACCCCGAAGGCACCGAGGGCGAGCTTTCACGGATGAAGCACCGCCTCGTGAGTGAGCCGACTCTGGCAAAGGCCTCGTGGCGATTTAATCTCGGCGATTTCCTGCGTTTTGGTCGCGGAGAAGAAAAAAGCGGTGGGAGAAGTAAAGATGCACTTCTGGCTGACGCACTGGAAGCACTTACGGGCGCGATCTTCCTTGATGGCGGACTTGAGGCTGCAACCCGATTCGTCAAACACGCCTTGGGTGAAGATTTGCAGCGAGTGAATCCAATGTCTGCGGCTGAGGCCGATTACAAGACTCTGCTGCAGGAAATATTGCAGGCGGAACGCCGTCCGGCGCCCAGATACGCGGTCGTGGAAACGCTCGGACCGCCGCATCGTCGCATCTTTCATGTCGAAGTATCCTGGGACGGCCGAAGTGTTCGGGGTGAAGGACGCTCGATTAAGGCTGCGGAAGTAGCCGCCGCGAAAGAAGCACTCCTCAATCTGAAATCGGATGACGAAGCAGGTGCTGAATCGTAATCTCCTGGCGGCGCTGTTGAGCAACCCGATCTTAACGATCCATCAAATCACACTAACCACCACGAAAAGTTCCCTACTTGGATGGTTGCCGCCGGATTGAGAACTTGATTCTTGCACCGAACGTATCTAGGATGATTTTAGGTACTGATGCAGTTTGAAGCCGGAAGTTCAGAGTTCAGCCTTTAGGCTGCCGCTTTCGCCACGCAAGCTAAAGCTTGATGAACTCTAAACTGCATGACTACCTGATTTTACGATGACAAGCACTTTTTCCAGCGTGAAAACTACTAAAACAACCCCTGGTACAAAGCAACAACCGTCGCGCTTCTACTTTGGGCGAATCTTCAATCGCAATGGTCATGAAGAGACGCCGCCACCAGAAACCAAGCCTAAAGGCCCCGTCAAATCGGTCTGGCGTGAATACTTTGAATCGGCTGTCGTTACCGTAATCATGGCTCTCTTCGGGATGACCTTCATCGTACAGGCGGTCAAGGTGCCGACCGGATCGATGCAGAACACAATCACCATCGGGGACCATCTGCTGGTTAATAAGTTTATCTTCGCGCCGGGCGAGACGATGCCCTTCCTGTCCCAGCGTGAAATCAAACGCGGCGACATCATCGTCTTCAAATACCCCGGCAACATCTATGATCCTCAAAGCGACTACGACAGACCTGACAACAAACCAATCACCACCAATTACGTCAAGCGCGTGGTTGGCCTTCCGGGCGACACGATCCGTCTGGATGGCAGGAGTGTAATAGTTAATAGCCAGCCGTTGCCGGAACATCAAATTGAAGCCATCGATCACAACCGGAAGGACCCGCTGGAGATCATCAGCGATCCGCCTGTCAAACCCGGCGAGACTTATAGTGTTTACTACCGTTCGGATCTGATGGATGACGACTATCCCGTCTTCGACCATGAAGGAAAGGGAGATGATAAAGAAATTACGGTTCCACAAAACCATTATTTTGTCATGGGCGACAATCGTAACAACAGCCAGGACAGCCGCTACTGGGGTTTCGTTCCCCGCGATTTTGTCATTGGGCGCGCGATGTTCATTTACTGGTCCTACGACGAAAGCGCCCCCTCGAGCAATAATTTCCTCATCGACTTCTTCAAAAACACACGCTGGAGCCGCACCGGCACGATGGTGAAATGAATTGCATCGGGTTTAGAGGCTGCTGAAAAAGGGGTAGCCAACACAAGAATGATAAGACGATCCACGAAAGCGCACGAAGTGACTCGAACTAGGGCCTCTCTTCGTGTCCGTTCGTGTGATTTCGTGGTTCTTAGTTTTTCAGCAGCCGGTTAGGCGTTTGAGGACCATCACTTAACCGGAGGTTTGTTGTTATGAATGCGCAAGGAGTGGAAGGATGAGACTAAGAGGTGCCGGGCGATCCCTTATCGCAACGGGCGTTGTTTGCATAATCATTTATGTCCTGGTTAGTTTATATGGGCTCTCCGCCACTGGATTGCGAATTGGCAACATGCTTTTGTATGTAGGCATAGTAGTTCTCATTCTTGGAATCGCGCTGCGTTTATCAAGGGCATCACCACGGACCTGAAGCCTTTTTATTTTTTGGGAGCGCAGGCATTTAGGAAGGCCACAGCAATCGACAAAAATTTCGCCGCTGCCTACAACAGCTCGGCTACGCGCTGTCCGACCAGGGCAACTACAAGGAGGCCGAAAAAGCTTTTCAGGACTACATCAGGTTGCGGCCAAACAGCCCGAACCCTTACGACTCGTACGCGGAACTCCTGCTCAAGCTGGGGCGCTACGACGAGTCAATCGGGCAGTACAAAAAGGCGCTTGAAAAAGATCCGGCGTTCGGCGGCTCTTTGGCCGGCATCGGCAACAACTATATCTTCAAGCGCGACTATGAGAAGGCGCGCCAATCCTACCAGGAGCAGTTCGACCGGGCGCCCAACGTCAACCAGAAGGTCGGCGCGATGAACCAGATGGTTGCCTCCTACGTCCACGAAGGGAAGACGGCGGAAGCCGTCCAGGCCGCGGAGCGGCTGGCGAAGTTTGCGGCTGAGCAGAAACAGATTCAGTCAGCAATAGGCGCTCACTCCACCGCCGCATTCGTTCTCGCCGAAGCGGGCAAGTTCGAGGAGGCAGCGAAGCATCTCGCGGAAGCCGACCGGCTCAGGGATGACCCTTCATTACCGGAGCGCGTCCGCGAGAACAATCGCGTGGGCAAGATGTCGAACCACGCCTTCATGATGATCTCTCAGGGGAAATCCGAAGCGGCGAAGGTGCAGATCGAAGAATTAAGCAAGTTCATCTCCACCCGCAACAACCCACTCGAACAGAGGGGAGTCAACGAGTTGCTGGGGATGCTGGCGCTCAAGCAGGGAGATCACGCCAAGTCGCTCGAGTACTTCGCCAAAGCCGACCCGAACGAACCATACGTCTGGTATTACACGGCCCAAGCCTACGAGGGTAAGGGGGATAAGCAAAACGCGAAGATGTTGTACCGCCGGATAGCTGACTGGAATCAGAACGACACCGGCTACGCAGTCGTGAGACCGCGCGCCTTGGCTAAGTTGGAGGAGGCGACCAAGGAGGATTCTAAGCCCCGGTAGTTTGGCAGATCTTATTCGAGTTCGCGGTTACACGCGGGAGAGGGTTGCTGGAGACTCGATTGCTTCAGCGGCCCTTTTCATTTCCGCAGCGAAGTAGAACGCCCGAACTAAGAAGTTCAGTTTGTGTTCAATTGTTGACAAGTAACTTTTCATGGCGTAAAAGCCTCTTGTTTTTCCACTCTTCCGTTACTTAGGAGTCTCCCAGGATGAAAAAACTAACTCTGCTAATTCTCTTCTGCTGTTGCTTAGGTTTTGCACAACACGCCCAGGCACAGGAAAATTACACTGAAGGCCCGGTTTGGGTGATCAACTATTACCGCACAAAACCCGGCAAGTTTGAGGAATACATGAAATTCCTGCGAGCAAACTTTGCAAAAAACGTCGCGAAGCAGAAACAGGCGGGTATCGTTGTTGATAACAAAGTGCTGCTCAATCCTACGGTGAGCAGTCCCGATGATTGGGACGTGGCTATCGCCTATCTCTACTCAGACTATGGCCGTCTAAACTTTAATCAGACCACCGCGGATCAACTTCAGAAAATTGCCGGGGAGATCACCGGCGAGAGGAACAAAGAACGAAGAGACGCCCGACTCGATACCACGCGATTCCCTCTTCGTGATTACATCAGGACGCGGATTCTGCGTGAGGTAACGCTTAAACCTTAGCCGTCATTTGCTGGCCCTGCTTCTGTTCTCGACGTGACTACTAAGCAGAGCCGGCACTTCCTCAGTTGAGCTGGAGCGTTATAAGAAGGATAAGACGATCCACGAAAACAAGCGAAATGACTCGAACTAAGGCCTCTCTTCGTGTCCGTTCGGTCGAGTAGACGAGGTGCTCCCTAAACGTAGTGGGTGAGTTAACACCCTTCGTCCAGTTGCCGCCTCGTCCCTCACAGAACCGGACAAGCGGATTACCCACTTCGACGAACATATGGGATGGTTGACTACTCCTTTCCCTGGGGGCTACCCTCCCCCTTGAACTTGAACCATTTCCAGGTCCCCTGTGGTTTCGTGGATCGTTCTTAGTTTTTCACCAGCCTGTTGGACCAAATTAGGCGTTACCCCTCGAGCGTAAAGGCAGACTTGGAACCGAAACTAACCCGTACGGCAGCAGCGCATTTTCATCGATTTATTATTTCTCTGGACGGCGACTGCCGCTGATTGGATCGTCTCACAAGATTCCCGCTGACAAAGTCGGCGAGGCAGCAATCATTCTGAACGGGCCCTCAGTTTGACCTTTCAACTTGAACAGATTTAGGTCCCTCAGCCTCTGTCAGCGATCCTGGTCTAAATTTATTCATTCGGATTATTCAGCAAAGTCGCATTCCGGGTCCGCGGTGGCCTAGTGGCATAAGGGATGATAAGGCTAATGGCAGCGCGTCCTATTTGGTGCCCGCGCTTGAAAAGAACCGCAATACATGATTCTCGATATCAGGGAGGAGCTACAAGCCCTTAAGATCGCTCGACGAGCAAGTCTTCTCCCCTTCCGCTGATTAACTCTCTTGTAAGTCAATAAGAATGTACGCTTCTGTAATCAATATCACTTTGAGCTTTGCTGGCGCGCTCGTGTTTCACGAGATGGGGCACTTTCTTGCGGCTCGTGCCTGCCGAGTCGCGGTAACCCAAGCCGGACTCGGTTGGGGCCCTCGGCTTTTTGGTTTCCGTCTCAATGACGTTGATTATCGACTCCACCTATTGCCGCTCGGCGCCTACATCCGAATGGACATGTCAGGTTTGCAGAGGCGGCCGCTATGCCAACAATTGTTCGTGCTGCTTGCAGGTATTGCAGTGAACCTCATTCTTGGCTTCATAACCTGGGGAACGTTCTTTGGTACGCTCAATCTAGCGCTGGCAGTCGGGAATCTGATCCCGTTCTACCAACAAGACGGATGGAAAAGCGGCATGGTGATATTCCGTCGCGTCTTTAAGCGGCCCAGCCCCCTGGTAGAGTGGTCCTTCACGCTCTCTCCCGGCCTGATAGGTTTGATCCTACTGATGCGCGCTCTTTTTGGCTGCTGACAAACACTGTGTCCGTGAAATTGTGTGTGCGTCGAGCTAGGCAGGAAACCAATAGATCACTTCTCAAGGCGCTTCTCGAAAACAGCCTTTGAACCTGCGCTTGTTAATGTAGCGACTTACGTCAGAATTGCGTAATAATGGCGCGAGAGAAACGTGAGGTATTAGTAAGTTTGTTGATTTCGAACGGCGGGGTAGCTCAGCCGGTTAGAGCGTGGGATTCATAATCAGAAACCCGGCAAAAATGTAAGTTTTTGCCTTTTCAAAAGTTGCAGCCACCAAGAATTTCCTAAGGTTTTTGCATTCCTTCACATCCGCTCCCATCGCGTAGCAGTCGAATGCTGTAAATTCTGTCCACAAATTGGCCACACGTTTTCATCATGTCGGGGGGAGTGGGAGCGCGGCTAACACTCTCCATCCAGAATGCCCAGGGGAGTAAATCGGTAATCCGCTTTTGTACTGTTCATAGACCAGTCAATTAGATAGAATACCAATCTATGATCCAGAGAGAGAAAATCGAAGAACTCCTTAGGTTACCAGCCGACGAACGCCGCCGAGTGCTTCGACTGCTTCAAGAGAGCCTGCATGAAAAAGGCGAAGACACAGAGCAATCCGCAAATGGGGATCAGGTTTCTCCCGCTGCTAAATGGTTGCTTTCAATGGCTGGTCGCTACTCAGGCGGACCGGGGAACACCGCCGCACGTGCTGACGAGATTCTGCGTGCCGAGATCGATAAGAGCCGTGGTCTAACGACAAACTAGCGATGGCAGTGCTCCTCGACTCTGGGTTCCTGTTCGCATCCCTCAATTCATCAGAAGCGGAACATCAGTCAACCATTCGCGTTTTGGAGAATATTCGTGAACCGATTGTTCTGCCGGTCCCTGCTATTACCGAAGTTGCATACCTTCTAGCTCGCGATATCAGTAACGAAGCCAGTGCGGATTTCATCGCAAGCCTTGCAGCAACCGAATTAACTCTGGAAACTCCACTTCAAGAAGATTACTTTCGTTCAGCAGAGATCCTTTCGACGGTACGCCGATGCGAACCTCGACTTTGTAGACGCCTTGATCGTTGCAATCACTGAACGACTGAACATCAATCGCTTGTTAACGCTCGACCGGCGGGACTTCCAATTGATCCAACCAAAGCATTGCGCCAGTTTCGAACTGCTGCCGTAGCACTTGCTAGTGTCAGTCCCAACCAGATCGCTAGGTATCACGAGCGTTTGCTAGGCTTTTGAAAGGGATGTGTCACCCTTGAAAATGAGACGCGGTTGGAACCGTAGCACCTCGAAAATTCGCCGCAGTGTCCAGCAAACCCAAAAGTCCTTCTCGATGATCGCCGGTGCGCGTTGCGGCTGAATTTCGGCGGCGGCTCTTTGGAACAGGTCAGTGCGTTCCTCCGCAGGAGCTTGGGCAATCCTGTCCACTAGTCTTTCCCCTGGCCGACGATCTGCTTCACCACCGTTTGCAACCAGCGGGTGCGTGGTGAAGATTGGCCTTCAGTTCAGCCTTGTCCTTAGCGGTTAGTAATGACCGTAGGCGCAATATCATGCCTTGTGTTACTCCATCTTTACCAAAGTAGCCTAGGGCCTGAAATACCAGCGGACTTGTTTTTCCTTGAACCTCCATTGTCTTCGGCCCGCGATTCAAGAGCTTGATGGTGTGTTGTCCTAACTTAATCGTCTTCGTTCGCCCGTTTGTGTAGTAAGTAATCTTTGCCGGGACCTGGGTAGAGAGCCCCAACAGATTTGCTGCGTACGCACCAGACGGAACGATTCGCAATCCATTCTTTCGAGCCCATGCCCGTGCGAGCGCATCCGGCGATTGAGTGATAGGTCGATTAAGCAATTTGCCGATCCGTGGCAGTTCATATAGGCCCCGACGAACACGATTTATTTTGCCTTGGCGGGCCAGGCGCGAAAGCGCTTGGTCGACAGTGGGGCGCGGGCCTAAGTCGAGAAAGTCAGCGACGGAAAAGATCTGCCCGTTTGCAGACTGAAGTCTGTCGAGAATCTTGTCAGCAATGGGATTTGATACGTTCAACGCTCTATTGTCAGAAATAGCGATCTCTTTTTCTGACATTACACAAGGGCGGACAAATTCATCTAACTAAATCGGTAGGTTGACAAAAGTGTACAGTGGCATATACTCGGTCGTATGAATCGGACTGAGCAAAACGATTTGAAAGGTTATGCCTTCATACGGAATCAGATTGTCCATTCAGGCGTCGTGCCTTCGTTGCGAGCAATCGGAACTGTCGTTGGATACAACTCTCCCCGGTCGGTGCAGTTGATGTTGGAACGGCTCAAGAAACGCGGATTGGTGTCCTACGCGAATGGTGTCATCCGGTTGTCGTCAAAAACGCCAATTATGGGCGAACAAACTATTGATATTCCGCTCGTCGGTTCAGTTGCATGCGGACTACCCTCGCTTGCGGAACAAAACCCTGAGGCAGTCATTCAAGTGTCAACCAAAATCGCACGACCGGGTCACACCTATTTCCTCTTGCGAGCACAAGGCACTTCGATGAACAAATCTGGTATTAACAACGGTGACCTAGTTTTAGTGCGCCACCAGCCAACTGCGGACGAAGGGGAGAGAGTAGTCGCGCTAGTCAACGATGAGGCAACGATAAAACACTTTCACCGCGAGCGTGATGTTATCGTCCTCAAACCGAATTCAACTCAAAAGGAGCACAAACCGATCGTGCTATCAGAGGAATTTATTATTCAAGGAGTCGTTGTCGCGACGCTGCCCTCAAATCTGTATTAAACCATTCGCGGGTGCTAGAAAAATGTTCAAAGCCGCTTTCATTGGACTCGACAAATATCAAGATCCCGAAATTCGGGAATTGACCGGCGCCCGCCGAGACGCCCAAGCGCTCTGCGCACTCTTCAATGACACCATCTCAGAGATCGAGTCAACCTTGCTCATTGACGAAGAGGCAACGAACGCGAACGTTCGAAGTGCTCTACACAACACATTGGGAGCAGCAGGTTCTGCCGACGTAGTTGTTCTTTCTTTTTCAGGTCATGGAACGCATGATCATCGAATTGTCAATTTTGATACCTCGCTCGACAACCTTCCTGACACAGCGATCTCGATGGACGAGTTGGCTGGTAAATTTAGAGAATCGAAGGCGAAAATAATTCTTTTCATACTTGATTGTTGCTTCAGTGGCGGCGCGCCCGCTCGCGTATTAGAGAATAGTCCTATCCCGCGATCTCCGTCTTTTCCTTTGGAGACACTTGGTGGTAAAGGTCGTATTCTCATTTCTGCTGCAAATATTAACGAATTTGCTTACGAGATCCCGGGAAGCAAACACGGACTACTCACCAAGGCTCTCATTGACGAATTACAGCGTACCGAAAGCATGACCAGTCTGTCTTCGATGATGGACCGAGTAATGGAACGTGTACGCGCGGAAGCTGCAAGAATGGGTGTTGAGCAGACGCCGGTCGTCTTTGGTTATGTCGAGGGTGGACTGAGCATACCGACCCTACGAGCAGGTGAACGCTTCCTCGCAGCCTTCCCAGAGGCACGCGGTATCCGAATCGGCCCCGAAGTGCATGAGATGGCAGGCTTCGGAATTCCTCAACTGGTACTTACTGAGTGGGCGCGCCAGTTCAATAACGGCCTCAATGAGCTACAACTTCAGGCAGTGAATGAGATTCGAGTTCTCGATGGCGGTTCATTACTGGTCGTTGCGCCCACAAGTTCAGGCAAGACATTCATCGGCGAGATGTCTGCGGTGAACGCGATTGTTGATGGCTGTAAAGCGGTCTTCCTGCTTCCATACAAAGCATTGGTCAATGAAAAATATGACCAGTTTTCGCGAATGTATGGTGAAGCATTGGCAATGCGTGTCATCCGGTGCACCGGAGATCATTCAGACGACAATGGCGCATTCGTGAGAGGCAAATACGAATTGGCTGTGCTTACCTATGAGATGTTTTTGGGACTCGCTCTTAGCACGCCAAGTGTCCTCAATCAGATCGGATTGATAGTAATTGATGAAGCCCAATTTATCGCCGATCCAGGGAGAGGAATTACCGTCGAGCTCTTGCTCACGTACCTTCTTGCTGCGCGGGAGAAAGGAATTACGCCTCAGCTAATTGCCTTGTCTGCGGTAATCGGTAATATCAGCAACTTTGACGACTGGCTCAAGTGCAAGAGCCTCATAACTCACAAACGGCCCGTACCGTTAACAGAAGGTGTCCTTGATCGAAGTGGAGTATTTCAATATCTGGACAGTGCAGGCGAAGTCAAAACAAAACAATTGCTTCCTCCGGGCTCAGTTCGCCAGCGAAAAGAGAAGCCAAGTTCACAGGACGTGATTGTTCCATTAGTGCGAATGCTTCTTCAGAAGAACGAGAAAGAGCAAATAATCGTTTTTCGCAATCGCCGTGGACCGGCAGAAGGATGCGCTGGATATCTTGCCGCAGAACTCGGATTGCCGCCCGCCAACGAAGCTCTTGCGGCGCTTCCCACTCGCGATCTTTCCACGTCTTCCGCAACTCTGCGTCGATGTTTGCAGGGTGGCACTGCTTTTCACAGCACAAATCTCTTTCCTGAAGAAAAACAAGTTGTAGAACGAGCATTCCGTAACCCAGGCGGTAAGATACGCGTGCTAGCGGCGACTACGACGGTCGCAGCTGGAATCAACACTCCGGCTTCAACGGTAATCCTTGCGGAACAACAATTCGTCGGCGACGACGGAAGACCGTTTACCGTCGCGGAATACAAAAACATGGCGGGGCGAGCAGGACGGTTGGGCTTTAATGAGGAAGGGCAATCGATCATTCTCGCGAACAATGGATATGAGCGAGAGACTCTCTTTCATCGCTACGTTATGGGCGAACTTGACTCGCTGCGTTCTTCATTCGACCCGCATCACATCGAGACGTGGGTGCTTCGCCTCCTTGCCCAGGTCGGTCAAATTCCTCTCCAAGATGTTACACGCCTTCTTGCTAATACTTATGGGGGTTATTTAGCGGTTCGAGAACATCCGGGATGGCGTGACAGCATCCAGAAGCGTCTTGATGATCTGTTACGAGAAATGATTAACCTTGATCTTTTGGAGGAGGAGGCCGGTCGCGTTCGATTGAGTTTGCTCGGTCAGGTGTGCGGACGATCTTCTCTCTCGTTTACGTCGGTTATGCGTCTTATTAGTTTGCTAAAGGGAGTGCAAGCTCATGGCCTTACAGCGGAACATTTGATGGCACTAACTCAGGGGTTACCTGAACTCGATAACGTTTTCGTTCCGATAATGAAAACGAATTCAAAAGCCGGACGGAAGATTGTTCAGTCTGAGACTCGGTGGCCTAGAGACGCAGTGCAGCGATACGGACAAACTGTTGTTGCTTCCTTACAGCGGAACGCTAACGACTTTTTCGATTATTATGCCCGGTGCAAGCGAGCCACACTGTTGTGGGACTGGATACGGGGCGTGCCGATGGAGAGGATCGAGCAGAACTATAGCGTGAATGCATATAACGCAGTTGGCTACGGCCACGTACGAAGTTGCGCCGACGCGACCAGATTTCATCTGCGCGCGGCCAGCCAAATCGCGACAGTGATGTTTATTGACCAAGGACCAACGGAAGAGTCTATTGAAACGCTCCTAAAACAACTTGAAGTAGGTATTCCAGCGGACGCACTAGATCTTATTTACATTCCCGTGCCGTTGACCAGGGGCGACTATCTCGCACTGTATCAGATGGGCGTACGAAAGCTGGGTGATTTGTGGTCGCATTCAAATGATTCCATCACTGAGATTCTCGGCAAAGATCGAGCCACCCAACTTGAGAAGTGGCGACCAAGCGCTCAGTCTTCCGCGGCCACAGGTTAGGGGTGACGGAATTTTACAGAGAGGACATTCTTAAGCCATGCGCGATGATTATTTGTTCAATGAAGTAGATATGTTCAGTGTAGTCGAGCATCAGAAACAGCAAGCCACTGAAGCGGCAATGAAAGTGGAGTCGGGGCGACTTCAGCAGGCAAATGAAGATGAACTTGTGACGCAAATCGTTAAGAAGTACAGGCTTGATGTCCCAGTTATTCAGGACGACAAAATCTACGTTGCTGATATGGCGAATCACAGGTGGACGTGAGCCATGATTTCAACCGCCACATCATCGATCGGAGCAGACCGTTTTATGTAGCCGGCACCAAAACAGTGATTGCTGTGCCGTTTGAAGGAGATCCAGAGCTATTCAAAGTGCAACCGAACTCATTTACATTCACGCGTCCAGCGGGTCGTATCGTCCGCAGCGAAATACATCTTACCTATACACAGTCAAAGGCAGATGGTGAGGCCATCAAGCGCGAATACCTAAAGACAGTGCAGGAGATAAAGCAGTACTTAGATTGGCAAAGACCTTCTGCCGATGAGCTGAACAATCAGTTGGAGACGATTGTTCGTCAACGAATTTCGGAGAGGAAGCAAAAACTATCAGCAGGTGTGGAAATGATCGAGTCCCTTGGATTGCCCGTCCGCCAAGCCAAGTAGTTTTCTGAATTCACTTCGCGTCGTGCGCGCGGGAACAACTTGCACGCGAAGCGCGGATTATCATGGCGGTAAGGCCCAGCCGTCTGAAAATCTTCATTACCCGGTGGTACTCATAAACGAATGTCAGTTCAACGAGAAGAGAAGCCCCTTCACGACGCGCGGCTCAATCCACTGAAAGACATAACGCTTGCCAGTGACGCGCTAGTTCCGCTGAACCTTATCTTTCGGCAGAACGCGCTTGGCCTATGGTTGTATCAGGGTAACTGTCTTGAGGTGCTTGACGCGCTCATCGGAAAGTATCCCGAAGGCTGTTTTGACATGATTTTCGCTGACCCCCCTTACTTCCTCTCGAACGGAGGTATAACTTGCCATGCTGGCCGCATGGTCAAAGTTGACAAGGGCGATTGGGACAAGTCACGAGGAATAGATGAGAATCATAATTTCAATCGAGCCTGGTTAGAGCGTTGTCAGAAAGTACTTAAACCTAATGGCACGATCTGGGTAACTGGAACCCATCACGTCATTTTCTCAGTGGGACATGCTATGCAGCAGTTAGGGTTTAGGATTCTTAATGACATCGCATGGGAGAAGCCTAACCCGCCTCCGAATCTCTCGTGCCGTTATTTTACGCATTCCGTTGAGACAGTGCTTTGGGCAGCTAAGAACGAGAAGAGCAAACACGTCTTCAACTACCAGCTTATGCGTGAACAGGCAGGCGGTAAACAGATGAAGACTGTTTGGAGAATCTATCCACCGTTGAACGGCGAAAAGACCCTAGGCAAACATCCGACACAGAAACCAGTTTCTCTGGTTGAGCGTTGTATACTTGCATCTACGAATGAGGACGCTCTGGTCCTAGATCCTTTCATGGGTGGAGGAACGACAGGAATTGCTTGCGTTCAAACGAAGAGAGCATTCGTTGGAATCGAAGTCGATTCTCAACATGCTCAGCTAGCAGCCAGGCGGATCGCGAATCACACACAATCCAGCGAACTCATTGCCGTTAGTGTTGGCTCTGGAGGAGGTAAGCCCGTGAGACAATACAAGAATAGTGTTCGCCAGTGGTTGATAGATAACGATTACAACGACGTCGCCGAACTGATCGACGAAGTAACGGCTGAGTGGGATCGTCAGGGTAAGAAGACCCGACGAAATTGGTGGGAGGTTCTGTCAGGCGGTAAACAGGGAAAGCCGAGCATTGTTGAAGGGAGACAGTTTCCCGTTTTGAGGGCAGCTAGACTCAGACAGGGATTGCCTGACATCAAAGGCTCCCTCTGTCGCAACAAGCGAGAGAAAGTTCCCCCGGTTGTCGAACAAGTGCGATGGAAAGGTAATGACAAGAAGAGCGCGTAAGAACAGTCGCAGTTCGGAGCCGCGCGTTGCACAGCAAAGAGCGGCGTTTGACTTCCTCCGCGACAAATACAACACACAAGAGTTGTTCACGCGAGAGCAGTTTCAGGCTGCAACTGGTTTTGGCGATGTGTCTTTCGACACATATATGTCGAAGCACTTTAGAGATCTCCTCGTCAAAGTAATCGATGACAAACTCAGAGTTTCACTAGCTTTCCGGCAGTATGCTACGTGGCGAAAGTTTCGCGATAATGTAGTTACGCAAAACCGCATTCTCACCCGTCAATATGAACGTTCTTCATATGAGAACGTTGTCATGTTTGAGTTCTTCATGCCTTTGAGAAATGAAGAATCGCTCCGCGCCGCGCTTGATGGTCTTTTTTACAAGGATTCGATTAAGTTTCGCCTCAAGACGATTAACGAAGTGGATCTAAAGAAGCAATTTCCTCCGAAGATGATTGAGGCGGACGAGGATTATTTAGAGCGGATTTGCGCGTGGATAGCGGATCGATTTGTAGGTTACTCCATCAACCATGTTAGCGGCCGATTTCGAGTAGGAGAACTCCGAACCAAGGTTGAGGTTTTGGCGGAAGAGGCACGAAGTCCCGATCGATATCTTCTTGACGAAACAACGGCTTCTGTCCGGTTCATTTTTCCGTGCAAGGCTCAGCCACAAAACTTGTCAACTGAGATAACAGGTGGTTATAAAGAAGCCTTGCGTCAAGAGGCTTCCCTCATTCGTTGGTTTTTTAACGAACTCTTCGTTCAAAGCATTTTGGAAGTCGTGAATGGTGAGGACGAAATTTGGCTTTTGGAAAGCGGTATTCAAAATCAGTTGCACATTTATAAGGTCGAAGAATAAGAGTCTTACCCTGCCAGGTAGAGCCCGAGCAGTCGCTAGTGGGAATGAGCTGGTGCAAGCAGTTGGCGAACTTGGCCGAGATCTCGGTTTAGAGGTTAAGCAGCAAGTTCGTGTGGCACGTCGAATTTGGGGAGCAATTCGACGGATCGACGTTGTACTGACGCACCCCCAGACTCGCAAGACACTTGGCGTTGAATGTAAGTATCAGGCCGTTGGCGGCACTGCTGAGGAGAAGATTCCTGCAACTGTCCAAGATATTTCAGCTTGGCCTATCACAGGCATTGTTGTTTTTAGCGGAGACGGCTTTACGCAAAACATGAAGTCCTTCCTTATTTCAACGGGTAAAGCCGTTCATGTGTCCGAATTAAGACCGTGGCTCTGTCTGTACTTTGGTTTGCAGCTTGACGAGTAAAAGAGTGTTAGACCAAGCCTGCCATTCACCTCTAAATCCTCGAGGACTGACGTCAGCAGCAACAACAATTCACTTCTAGATCCTTGCCCCCTCTGCGCTTCATCGTAAACGACTAGCCCATCCGCACAACTCTCCGTTTCTCTTCGAGTGCTCCTCTGCGTTCCGCCCTGCGGTGTGCGGAGTGGGCGCTCAGTCGTGTTCCTTCAGTCGCTGCGAGGGGGAAATACCCTTTCAAAAGCACAAAACCAAAGAAGGAGCACACGACAATGGAGAGACAGACAAAAACATCAGCAGACATTCCGAAGTGGTCAGCGTTACTCGTTGAAGCTGTCAACAAGCCCGGCCTAATCATGAAAGCGTATTCGGCCTTTCATTCGTATAGCCTGGGAAATCAATTGCTCGCACTTGTGCAATGTCAGATACGAGGGTTGCAGCCTGGGCCAATCAATACGTTTCCGAAGTGGAAGGACCTTGGACGGTACGTGAAGCGCGGCGAGCGGGCGCTTATTCTCTGCATGCCGATCACACGCAAGCGAAGCAACGAACACAATAACGACGAATCAGACGGTGAGGGCACATTTACGAGCTTTGTTTACAAGGCGCGATGGTTCACGCTCAGTCAGACGGAAGGCGACGACTTCCCGCCCCAAGTGATAACGGAATGGGACGCAAAGCGAGCGTTAGCAGCTCTCGGAATTGATCAGATTCCATTCGACAGCATCGACGGTAATTGCCAAGGCTTTGCCCGCAAGCGGCAGATCGCGATCAACCCCGTGGCGCAACTTCCCCACAAGACGCTATTTCATGAGTTGGCCCACGTCGTGATCGGCCACACTGCGGAAGCGGACTTTGCCGACACCGAGAAGACCCCGCGAAATCTTCGCGAAGTGGAAGCAGAGGCAGTCGCACTTCTGTGTTGTGAGTCGTTGGAGTTGGAAGGGGCCGATTACTGTCGCGGATATTTGCAGAATTGGCTTTATCAGGGCATTGGCTTTGACGCAAGCTCGATTCCCGAAAAGAGCGCCCAGAAAATCTTCCGCGCAGCGGACCAAATCCTTCGAGCAGGACATCCGGCACAAGATGAAGCTGCTAGAGATTGAAACGTAAACAAATCTCCAGAACAATCGCGGCGCGAGCTTCACTCGCACCGCTTTCGTCTTCGTTGGACCATTTGGCGTTGAGCCGGGTCTTTTACTCTTGCACCTAACGCAACCGTGAAGGTATAAGCGGACCGTGAGCAAAGTCACACAAGCGTTGATTCGATGCCCTCACTGCCACTCGGCATCTGAATACAACGTCCGGATCTCAGCGAACGTCACCGTAAGTCCTAATCTGAAGGAAG
Organism: Acidobacteriota bacterium; assembly: GCA_030859905.1. Classification (GTDB taxonomy): domain Bacteria; phylum Acidobacteriota; class Blastocatellia; order Pyrinomonadales; family Pyrinomonadaceae; genus PSRF01. The sequence continues at coordinate 21,370 of JALZJF010000242.1, read as the reverse complement.
AGATCTTATCAGAGTCGCTATTCTGGAAAGAGTGCCCGAAATGTAGCGAAGGTTTTAGCGCAAACCATGACTTGCTCTACCACGACATGGAGAAGCAATTCTGTGTCTGGCTTAAGTATGAAAATGCCGCCGGCGAAATACAACTCGAACCTGGCGCGAATCCTGCCGACCGTGTTTTCAAGGACTATCGCTTAAGAATCGCATTTGTCCGCGATGAGCTGATCGAAAAGATCAAAATAGATCGGGACGGCTACGATGACATCTTCATAGAAACCGTCAAACTGTTTCATTCAATCAAGAACGAAATCGATTTGCGAACACGCTTCTACTACGACTGGACCGAGGAACGGAAAAAACCGCAAGACCCTCGTATTTCTTCAGCCGAAGGGCTCAAAACTGGAAGAACATAGGCTCGACCTTGGCAATGCCAAGAATGCGGTGGATGCTTATGTTCCCCAGATAGGTGCTGCTTTAGAGTCGGATTGGGCGCCTTGGATGTGGGTTACTCGGACTGAGATTCTGCTGGCGATGGAAAGATGCGGACTGGCGTCGCCTGTTGGCACACCAAAGACAGTGGAGGCCGTACCGGAAACGTTGGTCGAGAAAGCTGAGACACTGGTTACCATGTCGAGTTCTGTCGCCATCGCTTCTTTAACCTCGGCTGAACAAGAGCTGGAATTGCCGGAAATAATCACCGATGACGTTGAGAATTGGAACTTCTTTGTAACCGTCGCTGGCGTCTTCGCAGCTCTTCATGCACTCGCGCAGACCGTCTCGGACGATACATTTGAGACAGTCGGCACGAGAGCATTCCAGAAGCTGGATGAGTGGAATCCTCAAGGCTCAGGCGCATTCGCAGACTGCCAACACTTTGTTGAAAATTCGCTTAAATCCGCTAGCGACGAGCAGGTTGACATTATTACTGCCGACGCTATCGGAATGTGGCTCTTATGCAATTTGTACGGACGATTTCCGTCAATGGAAGAATCTGGCCCCGCCCGACCGTTGGGTGGCTTGTTACTTGATACCTTTGCTGACTGGTGGGTTGAAGCACCTAGCTGAAGGGCATGAATAAAGCTCAGGCAATTGCTCGCATGGTCAAACTGGGAAAGGTGTCGGTAGTCGACGCTTCCAGTATTCACTTTGCGAACATCAATTCCGCCAAGGATGTCTGGTGGCTTGATATTCCGCTGGCCAAGGTCGTCAGCGCCGGCAGTTCAAAAATCGAACTCCTCCTCTACAACCAGAAATCCGACCAGCTTTACTATCCTGAGGTTCCAACGTCTTACCTGAAAAATAACCTAAACCGGTTAGTTGTGCGGTCTGCGAAGGGATGCATAAGTCTCGAATTGTCGACCGAAGCACACAAACTATTCGCGATGTGCTACCAGCCGGAGGTGGCGTAAACTTCGCTCAATTCCTTAAGCACCCAGTCAGATTCGCGCCCTTCGACCCGTACGATTGCCATCGCCAAGTCTGTTTGGGTTAGGGTTCGAGGCAATCGAACGAAGCGCGTAATTAGAAGTAGGTGCTGCGCACCTGAAAAATGGGACACGCCACCCCCGAATTTCGGGGCTGGGTCGTTTACGTTGTAAACGCCGCGTTAACTTTGTTAACGCCCGTGTTTATTATGCTTCGAGGCTGTGCGTTAACTTTGTTAACACGCCTGCACAGATACAGGCTGGCTGATTACGAACTTCGTGAATGGGGAGATAGTTGGAAATGAGTGAGACCAAGAGAACCAGAAACATCGCGTTTCGTGTGACTGATGAGGATTATGCTCGAATCGAAAAGGCGGCGACCGCCGCCGGCGACGATCCTAACAACTGGTGCCGGAAAGCCGCTGTCGGCCAACTAAGCGAGGGTCACACGTTCACCAAGAACGAGCGGCTCATCTACCAAGAAATCACCTTGCTGCGCTTCCTCATTGGACATGGGTTCAAGCTCCTTTTCAGTAGCAACGAAGCCACAGCAGCAACTTGGAAGAAGCTCACAGCCCAGGCGGATGAGCGATCGGAAGTGATCGTCAGCGAGGTGCTTTCGAGAAGGCGGTGACTGTCTTTAGCAATGGAAAGTTTAGTGAGATCATGGGATATTAACCGCCTAAACCGCACTGACACGTTGCCGAACGACCCGGAACCCAGTAGAGGCAATTTAGTCAGAGTCCAGACATGCGCTTACGCGAGAAAACACTAGAACTGAACTTCTGCACTCAGTTTGAGAGATTTGTCGGTACGCCGATCATCTGGTTTGGTCTAACCCAAATGCAAGAGGCACGTGCCGGATTCGATGCTTGTACGCGCCTGGGTGCAAGGCTCTTCATTTTTCAGTTTAAGGCTTCAGCATACGTCCTGCGGAGCGGGGCACGACAATTCGTCGCGGAACATGATCAAATGCAGCAGTTGCGAAACCGGTGTAATGCGGACCGAGCCATCTTTTATGTCTTTCCGATGGTCGGCACGACGCTGGAACTTTCGAACAACCCTGACCTGATTAGCAACACTTTGTTGCTCGATGTGACTGACCTGCCGACGACCATATCTCCACCAACGACCAAAGCAGGTACACCCCGAAAGAACAAGCTTCACTATGTTGATGTAATTTCGCCTCTCGCGCGCATTCATTCAGATCCCTTCAACGTTAAGCTGATCAATACGTCCGTTTTCGCGGGAGAGATGCTTCGCTCGTCAATTGGATTAAAAGGACTCGTCGGTGATAGCTTCGATCGCTTCTCTGAGATCACGCACAGCGTATTAAGGACTTCAAAAGCTGCCGCTGTGCTTTGATTAGACCTGAAAGGAATTATGATAACAGGTGACCTTAAATCGAAAGTAGATCGGTTGTGGGATGCTTTTTGGGCGGGAGGTATTGCCAATCCGCTCGAAGTGATTGAGCAGATCACCTACTTGCTCTTCATCAAGCGGCTTGACGATTTGCACACGGCGCAACAGGCGAAAGCGAATCGTCTAAAACGCGCGATCGAGAATCCGATCTTCAAACCAGACCAGCAGGATATGCGTTGGTCGCGCTTTAAGAATGAAGCGCCGGCGCAGATGTACAAGCTCGTCTCTGAGAAAGTCTTTCCGTTCATCAAGGAATTGCAGAGCGAGCGCGAGGATTCGACATACGCGCACCACATGAAGGACGCACGGTTCACGATTCCGACCGCGAACTTGCTCGCGAAGGTTGTCGATATGATCGACAACATCCCGATGGAGCAGCGAGACACCAAGGGTGATCTCTACGAATACATGTTAAGCAAGATTGCGACAGCGGGGCAGAACGGACAGTTCCGAACCCCGCGCCACATCATCAAGATGATGGTTGAAATGGTCGAGCCCAAGCCGACGGACATCATTTGTGATCCTGCGTGCGGTACTGCCGGTTTTCTAATTGCAGCGGGCGAGTACCTTCGAGAGCATCATCCCGAGATATTCAGGACGCCACAGCTGCAACATCATTTTAACGAGAAGCTTTTCAATGGATTCGATTTCGATTCCACAATGCTTCGGATCGGCAGCATGAACATGCTCCTTCATGGCATCGAGAATCCGAACATTCGCTACAAGGATTCGCTGGCCGAGGAACACGCGGGCGAAGAAGAGAAATACACATTGGTACTAGCGAATCCACCATTCGCAGGTTCGCTCGATTATGAAAATACCGCGAAGGACTTGCTTCAGGTTGTTAAGACAAAGAAGACTGAATTGCTGTTTGTCACTTTGTTTTTGCGGTTGCTCAAGCCGGGTGGCAGAGCTGCGGTAATAGTGCCGGACGGCGTGCTTTTTGGATCGTCGAATGCTCACAAGAGTTTGAGAAAGATTCTGGTTGAAGATCAAAAACTCGATGCGGTGATATCAATGCCGTCAGGTGTCTTTAAGCCCTATGCCGGTGTGTCAACGGCTGTATTGGTTTTCACAAAGACGAACTCAGGCGGGACCGAGAATGTTTGGTTCTATGACATGCAAGCAGATGGGTTCTCACTCGACGACAAACGTACCGAGCTCGATCACTCAAAGCATGAGCATGACAACATTCCAGACATCTTAACGAGATGGAGCAATCGCAAGAAGGAGATCAAGCGCCCACTAACAGCACAGTCGTTCATGATTTCCAAAGGCGACATTGCCGCTAGCGAATACGATCTGAACATCAATACCTACAAAGAGACTATTTACCAGCATGTAGAACTCGATCGGCCGCGAATAATTCTTAAGGAACTAAAGAAAATGGAGAGTGGCATTCAAAAAGACCTACGGAATTTGGAACAAATGCTGAAATGACAACACCCCTATCCAGCTTCGCTGATGTATTCAATGGGAAGACGCCGTCGAGATCAGAACAACGCGGCAAAGGTCATCCTGTTTTGAAAGTAAAGGACGTGGATGGAAGAGGGCACTTTGTCGGCACATTCGATTCCTACGTTGATTTTGACTTTGTCGAAGCGTTTCGCCAGAAACTTATTCGCAGAGGCGATACTCTGATCCTGAATGCTGCCCACAATGCCGATTACGTCGGGTCGAAGATTTACAAAGCTCAGAATGGTGTTGTTGGCGCCTTGGCAACTGGGGAATGGCTCATAGTGAGACCCAAGCGCGGCAAACTAGCAGGATCCTTTGCCTATCATTGGTTGTTATACGGCGAGACTCGGCAGAGAGTGCGAAAACTAGTGAAAGGAATCCATTTGTATCCTAAAGATGTCGGGCAAATGCGAGTGGTATTTCCTAAACTTCAAGAGCAGAAGCGTATCGCTACACTCTTGAACAAAGCCGAAGCGGTTTTGATTAAGCGCCGCCAAACAATCGAGAACCTCAATTCACTTCTGAAATCAATCTTTCTTGGCATGTTTGACGATCCCATTTCAAAGGGATGGGCCATGACTAACATTGCAGAAATTGTGAAGCCAGTGAATGGCTCAATTCGTACGGGTCCCTTTGGCAGCCAACTTCTTCACGGTGAATTCACGGATGAGGGTGTCGCCGTGCTAGGCATCGATAATGCCGTTGCCAATGAATTCCGATGGGGTCAGCGGCGTTTCATCAGCGAGTCAAAGTATCGGCAACTCGCGCGATACACAGTACACCCAGGCGATGTGCTTATTACTATTATGGGCACGTGTGGCCGCTGCGCCGTTGTGCCCGACAAAATTCCAAGAGCCATCAACACAAAGCATCTGTGTTGTATCACGCTGGACCGAACGAAATGCTTACCGACCTTTCTCCACGCCTATTTCCTTCAGCACCCGATGGCTCGAAAGTACCTTGCCCAGAGAGCTAAGGGTGCGATCATGTCTGGTTTGAACATGGGGATCATCAAAGCAATGCCAGTTCCACTTCCGCCCGTAGAGTTACAGCGCGAATTCGCGAGGCAAGTAGCGGCAGTTGAGAGGCTCAAAAGAGCGCAGCAGGAGTCGTTAAAGAAATTGGATACGCTCTTCACGTCGCTGCAGCACCGCGCCTTCCGAGGAGAACTCTAGATGGCGAGGATTCCGAAATTCCCTCACAACTCCCTTGAGAGCATCTGTGAAGTGTTGGGCGACACGAATAACGGATTGACCGGCACGGAAATCGGAAAGTACCTGGTAAGGTGTCGCATACCTGATGGCATAACAAGCACCAAACGCATTCGTCTGTACGAAGCCCTCAGTGCGAAGCAGGCAAGTGATGACTGCGGCAATTGCGTAATACACCTTATACAAGCTGTAATGGACCCAGTGAATCACACAAGGGACCCTGATTGGTTTGAAGCTAGGCGCGTTGAATTGAATCAAGTGCTTTCATTTTCTGGAATTGCTTTAAGCGAGGATGGAAAGTGCATATTTATCAAAGCGGCAAAGACTCTCTCCGAGGCAGCACAAAAAGCGGAGCGGCTACGAAAGAGATTGCAAGAGCGAGGCGTTCACACGGACGTACTTAAGTTCTGCCAGGCGAGACTGCTTGAGGACAACTATTTCCATGCTGTATTAGAAGCTTCGAAGAGTGTTGCAGACAAGATTCGACAAAGAACAGGCTTGATTGAAGACGGCGCGACGCTTGTGGACAAAGCCTTTGGTTTTCGGAACCAGATTCCATTCCTTGCTTTCAGCCAACTTCAAACCGAAACGCAACAAAGTGAGCAGACAGGCCTTATGAATCTTATGAAGGGTGTGTTTGGTACATTCAGGAATCCAACTGCGCATGAGCCGCAGATTCGTTGGCCCATTTCCGAGCAAGATGCTTTGGATCTTCTCACGATGGTATCGTTTCTTCATCGGCGAATTGATAACGCTCATAGAACACCAAGAACTTGATTTTCTAAACATTTTGCGGAAACCCTTGAGGGTTTCCCGCGTTTATCCCTTGCCATTCCAGCCATTTTCTTGTAAGAAAAATAGGGTAGTTTTTCTTACAAACTTGTCATGCAGAATAACGGCCAAACTATTGATAGCAGGATTCTTAGTCGAATCTATGGTTCGAAGAGGGGTGCCATGTTCACTCCCGGCGATTTTCTAGACCTAGGCAGTCGTCGGGCAGTCGATCTTGCTCTCCATCGCCTAATTGAGAAGAAAATCCTACGCCGCCTGGCGCGCGGGCTCTACGAGTATCCACGGGAGCACCCGGAGTTAGGAACCCTATCACCCGACATTCAAAAGGTCGCAAAGGCATTGGCGGGAAAGGATCGTATTCGCCTCCAGCCAGCCGGAGCTTACGCGACGAACCTGCTGGGCCTTTCCGAACAAGTACCCGCTAAGGCAGTGTTCTTGACGGATGGTCCTTCGCGCACGGTCAAGATCGGACGGCAGGAAATCCAATTGCGCCACACGACGCCTCGCAACATGGCTGCAGCAGGCCGATTGAGCGGGCTGCTAATGCAAGCATTTCGGCATCTGGGCCAGGAACACATTACGGCGCAGCGCATGGCGCACTTGAAACGCACGTTGCCCGCAAAAGAGCGGAAGCAGTTAATGAAAGACCTTCCGCTTGCGCCGACGTGGATGCATCCGTTTTTTCGTGAACTGTCCGAGAGCGGATCGTGAAACTGCAATTCTTCAATCGTACGGCGGATGATCAAGCCGCCATCCTTCGCGAAGTGGCGGCTCGACGCGGCATATCAGCCGTGATGGTTGAGAAGGACTTCTGGGTTTCTTGGACTCTAGCGGTGTTATTTGCGCATCGGGAGTTTGGTGAACAGTTAGTTTTCAAAGGCGGCACTTCGTTATCGAAAGTCTTTGGCGTAATCGAAAGATTTTCAGAGGACATCGATCTATCCGTGAGTCCGAAATTTGTCGGCATCGATGAGGAGTGGGTCGAAGAGGCAGAGAGCCGCAACAAGCGAACCGAGCGAATGGAGAAGTTGGAAGCCGCTTGCACTGACACCGTGCGCGAACGGTTCGCGCCCGAGTTGGAACGGATCGCCGAAGAATCTTTAGGCAACCCCGCGAGCGGTAAACGATGGATGGAGTTTCAAGTTGACGACGATACTAATTCACCTGTAGTGCTGTTTCACTATCCATCCCACGAACCTACTGGGTTCGAGTATCTTCGTCGCTCAGTCAAGATGGAATTTGGATCGCTGACCGATCAAAGACCTGCGGGTAAGCACAGCATAACGCCGTGGTTGGCGGAAGATTTTCCGGAAGTGTTAACGGATTTTCAATGTGAGCTGGTGTCGCTGGAACTCGAAAGGAGCTTCTGGGAGAAGGCTACAATTCTGCACGCGGAGTATCATCGCGATAAGGCGAAAGCGATCCGCGACCGTTTCTCTCGACATTATTCAGACGTGGCTGCGATGGCGGAGCACGCGGAGATCGCCCCCGCGTTGGCTAACGATGAGCTACGACAGCATGTCGCGGATTGGAAGAGCCGGTTCTTCCCATCAAGCTGGGCGCATTACGAAACGGCAAAACCGGGAACGTTCCGTCTTGCGCCGCCAGAATTCCGGATGGCTGAGTTAGAGAAGGATTATCGCGAGATGCAGCCGATGTTTCTTAAAGAGCCGCCACCTTTCGCAACGATAATGAAGGAATTGTCGGATTTAGAGGAGACAATCAATCAGACAGGATGAGCAACTTCTCTTTCCTTCAAGCCGAATGGCCGGAACTGCACGGGTCAGCGATAAAGGTTGAATCGCTGGCGCGCGCGGACGCGAGAAGTTGCTGCTTTTACGCGCGCCGGACGCTGGAACTGGCGATTCATTGGCTGTACGAGCACGATACCGCGCTCAAGCTACCGTATGACGACAATCTCAGTGCGCTGATCTACGAACCTACTTTTAAGCAGAACCTGCCAGGCGAACTGTTTCTGAAGGTCAAAACGATCAAGGAAGTTGGAAACCTCGCCGTTCACAGCAGAAAGCCAATCACCGAACGCGACGCTCTGAGAGCGACGAAAGAGTTATTCCATTTCCTCTATTGGATTGCGCGAACTTACACGCGCCGCTCTGCCACGGAATACGAAAACATCGCCTGGGATGAAACCCAGATACCTCCTCCTCAGGTTTCGGTTTCAGTCAAGACGCTGAATCAACTTCGCGAACTGGAAGATCAATTGCGCGAACGGGATCGCGAAATTGCAGAGAAGGCAAAAGCGATTGCCGATACTGATACCCAGATCGCTCTACTCAGAGAGCAGATTGCTGAAGCAAAGAAGCAAAACGAGAAGATTCCCGACGACCACGATTATTCGGAAGCGGAAACGCGTGACTATTTCATTGATTTGCTTTTGCGTGAAGCTGGTTGGCCGCTCGACAAGGCAGAAGATCGCGAATATCCGGTGACTGGAATGCCGAATGAAGCGGGCGCTGGATTTGTCGATTATGTGTTGTGGGGAAATGACGGTCTGCCGCTCGCGGTCGTCGAGGCAAAGCGCACGAAGAAAGATGCGCGCATTGGGCGACAACAGGCGAAGCTCTACGCGGATTGTCTCGAAACGCAATTCAAACAACGCCCGCTGATCTTTTACACGAATGGTTATCAAACTTGGTTCTGGGACGATCAGAATTATCCACCGCGCGAAGCTCAAGGATTCTACAAACGAGATGAACTTGAGCTGCTAATTCAGAGACGCAGCAAGCGAAAGGATTCGGCGAGCGAAGGCGTTAACAAAGAAATCGTCGAGCGGTATTACCAGGAAGAATCAATCCGAGCGGTCACCGAGAATTTCGCGAATATGCAGCGTAAGGCCTTGGTTGTGATGGCGACCGGGGCAGGCAAGACGCGGACAGTCATCGCGCTGTGCGAATTGCTGCAACGGTGCAACTGGATCAAGAGAGTGTTGTTTCTTGCGGATCGCGTCGCATTGGTTAACCAGGCCTGCAATGCTTTCAAACGACATCTGCCTGACACAAGTCCGGTGAATCTGGTAACGGAGAAATACAACGCCGAGAGCCGGGTGTATGTCTCAACCTATCCGACGATGATGAACCTAATTAACGATGTCGAGGATGGCCTACGCCGCTTTGGAGTCGGACATTTCGATCTCGTCATTATCGATGAAGCACACCGTTCCGTTTACCAAAAATATCGGGCAATCTTTGAATACTTCGATTCGCTGCTTGTCGGGTTGACCGCGACACCAAAAGATGAAGTGGATCGGAACACTTACTCGCTGTTCGATTTAGAAAAGGGCGTGCCGAGTTATTCGTACGATCTCGATCAGGCAGTCAAGGACGGTTTTCTGGTTCCGTACGTGCCGGTGGAAGTTCCGCTAAAATTTATCCGCGAAGGGATCAAGTACAACGATCTGAGCGATGAGGAAAAGGAAGAGTGGGACGCGATTGAATGGGACGAGGAGAAGGAAGATGTTCCCGAATCAGTCGATGCGGCAGCATTGAATAAGTGGCTCTTCAATGCAGACACCGTTGACAAGGTGTTAGAGACCTTGATGCAACGCGGGCAAGGCGTAGCGGGTGGAGACGTGCTTGGGAAGACGATCATTTTTGCGAAGAATCACAAACACGCGATTTTCATCCAGGAACGCTTTGACAAGAATTATCCTCACTTCAAGGGAGATTTTGCGCGAGTGATCGACAACTACGAACCGTATGCCCAGAACTTGCTTGATGAGTTTTCGACGCCGCAGAAGTTTCCGCAGATCGCGATCTCGGTTGACATGCTCGATACCGGCATCGATATCCCTGAAATAGTTAACCTGGTTTTCTTCAAGATTGTTCGATCGAAAACGAAGTTCTTTCAGATGATCGGGCGAGGGACGCGACTGCGGCCAGATCTCTTCGGCCCAGGGATCGACAAGGAGTTCTTTTATATCTTCGACTATTGCCAGAATCTCGAATTCTTTAATCAAGACGTAAAAGGCGTTGAAGGATCGGCACAAGAATCTCTGAGCACAAAGATATTTCGCGCCCGCGTCGAGTTACTTGAGAAGTTTCGGCACATTGGCGAGTTAGATGAGGCTATCGGGCAACTTGATGACGAGATCTCTGCAACGCTGAGAGAACAGGTTCAAGCGATGAACACCGACAACTTTGTCGTGCGACCTCACCGGAAAGCCGTCGAGAAATTCAGCGAACCGGCAACATGGGAAGAGCTTGGGCCGGATGAATTTGAGGAGCTTGATTACATTCTCGCAGGGCTTCCGAATGAATTGGACCCTGAAGACGAGACCGCGAAGCGATTCGATCTGTTAATGCTGAAACTCCAGTTGGCAATGCTCACGTCGGACAAGTCGTTCGTCAAACTCCGAGATCAAGTGAAGGAGATCGCCAGTCGCTTGGAAGGGAAGCGAACTATTCCAATGGTTAACGAACAGCTTGAACTGATTCTGGATTTGCAGCATGACGAGTATTGGGCCGACATCACACTCCCGATGCTCGAAGACGTCCGCAAGCGGCTTCGCGATCTTGTGAAATTTATGGATAAGGGTCAGCGGAAACTAATCTATACCGATTTCGAAGACGAACTCGGAGAGATTCGCGAGGTCGTATTCGGCTCAATCGGCCCTGCCGTGAATGCGAAGCAATACCAGAAGAAGGTCATGAACTTTCTGAAGCAGCACGAGAACCACATCTCGATTCAAAAACTGAAGCGGAACGTGCCCATTACCGCGAGCGATATCGCGGAGCTTGAACGAATTCTATTTGAGGCTGACGGCTTGGGAACGAGGGAAGACTTCGAGCGCGCGTATGGGCAACAGGAACATCTGGGACTGTTCATTCGAGAACTAATCGGACTTGATCGAGAGGCGGCAAAACAAGCTTTCAGCGAATACCTAATGAGTAAGACTCTCACCGCAAATCAAATTCGGTTCATCGATCAAATCATCGACTATCTCACCCAAAACGGCGTGATGGACCCAGGGCTGCTTTACGAACCACCATTCACGGACTTCAGCAGTACGGGACTTGATGGAGTCTTTAAGGATGAAGACGCCAGCAGGATCATCTCGATCCTAGGATCGATTCGTGAAGCGGCGGTTGCTTGAGAACGGGCTTCAATTTAATAGCCTGGTTCATTTGATTTGCACTGTGCTTTGACTGGAACTATCAGACTCAAGGGTAATCTATGAACAAACGGCTTCGGGAGACTCTCGATAAGCTTCGCGGAGTTGAACTGCGCGGCCCCGAGGAGCTTGCCACTTTCATTGAGAGAGAAGGAATCCAGTTTTCAGGCGATGACCTAAGCACGTGGGGATGGTTCCTCACGTCCAGATTTGGTCGTCACGCGGCGACCTCTCAAGTCCCTGATTGGTTGTCATCTGTATTTCGAAAGTTAATTGAAGATCGTTCACCGACAACGATCTGCGATCCGTGGGCGGGGATCGGACTCCTGATTGGAGTCTTGCGAGAAACCCCCGGCGTTAAAGAGAGTCTTGCCTTCACCCAAAACCAATCCGAATTTGTGTTAGGAAAGACACTCGTTCCACAGGCGATCTGGCAGCTTGGTGAGCCACTAAATTTGCTGTCGGCGATGGAGAAACCGATCGATGTAGTCGCGAGCATTCTCCCTATGGGCCTTCGCTTCCCTTATCCCGTCAGCATTTCAGGTTCATCAGGCGACAAGGTGGAGTTAAGAGACGATCTAGGCAACCTTATTCTCGTAACTGCGTCTTTGAAACTGACTGACTCCGGCATCGGTTTGTTGGTTGTTACACCCTCATTTTTCTTTTCCCAGCGATCAGTTTTTCGGCAACTCAGCGATCTAGGTCTTGGCATCGAAGCCGCGCTAGCGTTGCCGTCGGGAACATTCGCTCCGGTCACCAATATTCCGGCTTACCTAGTAGTTGTGCGGCGAAAGCCGACAACCCAAATGTTTGTCGCACAGTTATCGGCTGACACGAACACGAATGATCAGATTATCGACAACTTTAAGCACGGTAGAGAAGGCGGCACCCTAGAGCTTGGCCGAATCGTTGACGCACAATCATTCACGAGCCTCGAATCAATTCGGACAGCGGAAAGATTTGCCGCCGCGGAACAGCGTTTCAGTGCGCCGGCGGTAAAGATTGGAGAACTGGCAACCGAAATCAATCTTGGACGATTCGGTGAAGGCTTTTCATTTCCGAGCAAAGACAACGCGATTTTCATCCCACTGATCGGTCATAGCGATGTTAGAGACTCGGTCGATGACTTGTCGTTAAAAAAACAGAACTACGCCCAAGTGGTCGTGGACCCGTCAAAATCAAACGCTCGTTTCGTAGCACGGTTCTTAAATTCTGATTTCGGTAAGGAGTTAAGAGAACAAGGCAAATCAGGGGCGGTTATACCAAAGCTGAATAAGGAGACGCTGAAAGCCCTTCGCGTGTTTGTGCCGGATCTGCAAACTCAGCAGACGATGCTTGAGATTGAAACGAGGATCGCTAGCGAAGAGAACGCGATTCTCGGCTTACAAAATGAGCTTGCCGAGTATCGCAGAGAGCTTTGGACGAATCCGCAGTCAGCACGCAATGTAGAGCAGCGCATACATACTCTTTCGCTCCGGCTTGGAAGCGGGATCGACGAATACACCACAGATAGTTTGGAACAGTGGTTTGAAACGCTTCCGTTTCCGCTCGCGTCGATCCTGCGCGCATGGCGATCAGCGCAGACGCAAGACTTTAAGACAAAGTACGGTCATCTGCTTCACTTCTTCGAAGCGACAGCGGAATTCGTTAGCGTCATCCTTTTAAGCGCGTTTAGTTCGAACGAGGCACTCTTTAACGGACAGAAGCCAAAGCTCCTTGAGTCGATGAGAAAACAAAACTTGAGTTTTCAACGCGCAACATTTGGAACGTGGAAATTTGTAGTTGAGTATCTTGGTAAGCAGACACGACAATTGCTTTCCGATAAGGGAACGCCTCCCGAGGATGCGCGAAATAATAGATTGCTTTGTGCGGATATGTTTTCTGATCCATCGCTTGACTTGCCGGAGGCGGTCAGTCGAAAGGAGTTGGCCAGCATTCTTTCGACGACAAACAAGATGCGGAATGATTGGACCGGACACGGAGGCGTCGTAGGGGAAAGAGAAGCGTAACTCCGAAATGAGCAACTTCTCGGAGAAGTACAGAAACTGCGGGAGGTGCTTGCCGGTACATGGAACACAACCGAGTTAATCCATGCGCTCTATTGTAGGCCCAGGCGGGGAGTCTTTGAAACCGAGGTTGAAGTGCTGATGGGAAGCAATAGCGAGTTCGTTAAGCAAAGCCGACCAATGACAGCATGGTTGGATGTCGAGCATCTTTATTTATCGAACAAGGAAACAGGGCGAGCGCTGAAGCTTCTCCCGCTCGTCAAGCTCGGGCCGTCACCTGAATCAGCGAACAACGCATGCTATTTCTTTAACCGCGTGGAGGCTGACGGTGCTCGCTTCGTTTCATATCACTTTACAGGCGAGCCTGAGTTGAAGGGCCAGTTTGAGGAAGCCACGGAAGCTATTAGATTGCTGACAGAGATGTGAGATTCTCGATTCAATGAATTAAGTCCCTCAGTCAACCTCAAAAGTGTCACCTTTCTTCCAAAGCGTGTCGCCTTTGGCGACATCTTACCGATCCGCAGCGGTTCGGCTTGTCACTTTTTGTCTAAAGCCTGTCACCTTTCCTGACAGATCACGAGCCCTCAGAGTCGTGGGGTTGGGGTCTGACGCACGTGCTGACAACCGGCGAACGATGACTCCGAAGTCAATGTGGCATCCCAGACTGTTCGTATTATGCGTACAGGTGAGGCGTCACGTTTTACATACAGGTACCCCCCTTGTTCGCTCTGGATTCAAAAAACATCACGCCGGATTCAACAAAACGTCTAATGGCAGAGGCGTCGGCGTGTTGCAGTTTGGCAACAGGAGGTAGGCTCTCGAACAAACTAAGCCCGGTCGTGCTTCCAATTCTCTATGCCGAATCGAGGCCTAGCGCTCTCCGGCAACGATCCCAACCTCGTGTAAGTTGGTGTCTAGAAATTGAAGTAAAGGTAGGTGTTGTAATCGCCTGTTGTGTTTTACAACACCCAAGCCGCACCCCTCTAAGCCAGCAAGTCTCTGGCAGTTAGAAGCATTTCAAATACGCGAATTCGCTGCGAATCGCCTCTGGGCAAACGGTCGGCACAAGTGTGGCCCTATCTTTGCTAAAGGCACTCACGCTAGATGAAACGCGCGAAGGTTTCGTAAGCGATGGGAGAACATGTCATCACATGGAAAGTGCGAATCGAATTGTTCCGCAAGAAGTTAGAATCGCTGGAATGCCGGACGAGTTCTCCCGTCTTCTTTCACAAGCGTCGGAGTGCCGTCTGTCACCCAGGCTGCCGCACCTAACAGTGCCGTAACCTTGGGCTTGCCTTTCTCCTCCGCCGCCACCAAACATTTTGAAAATCCCCTCTTGCGGGGAAGGGAGAACTACGCCCATGAAAACAACTCTGGGATTTCTGACTGAGGAAGGCCGCACACGTAACAAGAACGCCGCTCGCAGAGTTTGCGTGTACGCGACGTTCATGTTCCTAATCGCGGGAGCGAGCAGCTATGGCATTCATCGCTACTGGGTGAGCGCGAAATTGACGCCGCTTCAGCGCGTCTACTTCAAGCAGTATTTGAAGAGTACCTATCGAAGCTATCTCCCAAACGCCAAGTCACGCTACACGACGCTCACACGAACAGTTGCCGACTGGCAAACAAGGAAAGACGTGGCGCTGGCAGTCGTCGATGATCAAGTCAATTCGGTCCTGGACGACCAAGGGCGAATTAAGTTTGATCCGAATCATCGCCCGATCTTTCGAATTAAAGGTGGCATTCCATTCAAACGTTTCTTTTGGAACGAAACGATTGCCTCCGACACGAAGGCCTATGAATGGTTTCGCACGACGATCTATGACGGCAAGAGTATTCCCAACATCTGGCGTCCGGCATGGCTGGCCGCAATCCTCATCTTTTTGTTCGGAACAATTCTGCTAATGAGCCTCGACGCATTCGCTCAACGACGCTACTTAAAGGGCGAACCAATAAGAGGCACACGCGAGCTGCTACCCAAAGGCTACGCGCGCGAACACCGCAAACACCTTGGTTACCAGTTCACGGTCTACGCAGCCACCTAAGGAGAAATTATGTTGAATGCACTAAGACAATTCGTCGGAACGAAACCGCGCAGCTACACCTTGAGTGTGCCGCGCATTGAAGAGAATGAAGGACTCTTGCTCTTGGGCGATCCGGGAACCGGCAAGAGCCAGGTCATTCACCAACTCTTAGACAACATCGCCAATCGCAAGCCGCAGGAAGCGATTGTCTGTTACGACCCCGCCGGTGAGTTCATTGCGGCGCACTTCGATCCAAACAGGGACATCGTTTTGAATCCCCTGGACGCGCGTTGTCCTTACTGGATGCCCGCGTTTGATATTGCCGGAGTCGACGCGGCAGCGAGCGCACCTGAACGGCAATTCATAGCTGAGAGCTTCTTTCCTTATCCCGAACATGGCGCGCCGAATACGCAGTTCTTCGTCAAGGCAGCTCGCAGTGCCTTTGCACAGATGCTGACGTTTAATCCTACTCCTGAACGCCTCGTGGAAATGCTTTCGGATGAGGAGCTGATTGACTACTGCGTTGCAGGAACCGAGCATGCACACCTAATCGGCGAAGGAGCCAAAGGGCAACGAGGTGGAGTGCTGGCGACGCTCTCCGAAATCGGAGAATCGTTCAAGCTTTTGCCTGCCTCCGAAGAATGCAACAAACGCTGGTTGAGCCTGAGCAAGTGGGCCAGACGACGCGAAGGCTCCATCTTCATTACTTCGAGTCACAGCACCAGAGAGGCTCTCCGCAGATTACACGCAGCCTGGATAAATATTCTGTTGGGAAATCTGTTGGGCGACAGTTATGGGGTTTCAGGGTATCGCCCATGCTGGATGCTGATTGATGAAGTTCATTCACTCAAACATCTGCCGATACTCCAATCCACGCTGGTCGAGGCGAGAAAGTATGGCGTCAAGATGGTGCTCGGAACTCAGAACAAGACGCAGTTCGAGGAGCACTACGGACGCGGGGCGGCCACTATGCTTGCATCTTCGCACACGAAGATTCTGTTTCGATGTAACGAGCCGGAATCGGCGCGCTGGGTTTCAGAGATGATCGGCGAGGAAGAGAAGGAGCGGCCAAGGATCGGCACGACCGCAACGGTCCAAGCGAACGGAAGAGATTCGATCAATTACTCGACATTTACGGAGCGTCGTTTGGTTGTCAGTAAGGAACAGATCATGGCGTTGCCGAATCTTCATGGGTATTGGAAGTATGCGGACTCGGTAGTGCCGTTTCGCATTGAGCCGATAGATCGTCCTCAGATTGCGCTGTCCTTCATCTCCCGCCAGCGCAAGCCAGTTGTTCAGAAGCAGCTAAAGGAACAGGCACTCAAGCCTGTCGCCAGTGCCGCTAGCGGGAATGGACATAGCAAGCAGCTCGTCGAGATCACTGCGGAAATGGTCGACGACATCGATATTGGTTTCTGAGGTGAGGCCATGATGACGATGAGCAATGCGCTGTCTGCTGGCCAAGCTGAAACCTACTACCAGAAGGACTACACCAGTAAGACTGCGGACTACTACACCGAAAAGGGAGAAGTGAATGGAGTTTGGTCTGGTAGGTTGGCCGAGGAATGGGGACTGACCGGAGAGGTAACGAGCGAACAGTACGCGCGACTTGTCGCGGGACAGGACCCGCACAATGGCGAACAAATCATTCGCTGTGTGCCTTCAAGGGAGTCAGTCAATAACTACGGTGAGGAAATAACCACCAGCGAGCACCGAGCCGGTTGGGATGCGACTTTCAGTGCCCCCAAATCGGTTTCACTCGCTGCGCTCGTCGGCGACGACGACCGAGTAAGAATCGCACATCGTGAGAGCGTGGAGAAAGCCTTGGAAGTGTTTGAGCAATACGTGCAAGCACGGGGCGGCGGCAACAAACCAGCCATCACGACCGGAAAGATGATCGCCGCGCAGTTCGAGCACACGGCGGCGCGGCCAGACCATGAAACCGGCTATGCCGCGCCACAGCTTCACACTCATATAGTCATCATGAATATGACTAAGACAGAAGAAGGCCAGATCAGATCGGTTCAGCCACTTGAGCTATATCGAACGCAGCAGTATGCGACCTCGATCTATCGAACGCACCTCGCGGAGAAATTACAGGCGCTTGGCTATCAGATTGAAGTAGACCAACGAACCGGAGCGCCGGAGATCAAGGGCTTCAGCAAAGAGTATCTACAGGAAAGCAGCCCGAGGCGCGAAGAAGTACGCAAAGAGGCCCAGGAGATGAAAGAGCGCCTTGAGCAGGAAGGCGCGACCGTGAAAGAAGGCGCAGGACTCAATCAAGCCGCCGCCCGAACCAATCGCGCCAGCAAGCGATATGACCACGCGGAAATGAGACGGCGAGCTCTTGAAATGGATGCTCGATATGACAACCAGGCGAAACGGACAGTCCGAGAAGCCATTGAACGCGGCCAACCGAGATTCTCTCAGGATGAGATCGCGAAACGCGCCCAGGAAGCCGTTACGTTTGCTCGTGACAACGCAACCGAACGCGAGGCGGTCACCGACATGCGCAAGGTCATGGCCGACGCGCTGCGGCGCAATCTGGGATTGACCACATACGAAGCTGTTGCGAGTGAGCTTCACCAACGCATCGAGCGCGGCGAATTCGTTGAAATAATCCGCGACCGTAAACCACGAGAAGCAACGACGCGGCGAATGTTGGAAATGGAAGAGTCCAACATTCAAACGATGCGGCACGGCCAAGGGCAACATATCCCGATCATCGCCAACGATGCACGGCAGACAGTTGATGCCATTGCTGAACGACAAAAACTCAGACTGAATGACGACCAACGCGTGGCAGTTGAACAGATCCTCACGAGTAGAGATCAAATCATCGGTTTGCAAGGCGGCGCGGGCACCGGCAAAACCACGGCCTTATCGGTTCTGAGAGAAGCAGCCGAGAAAGAAGGGTACGAAGTACATGGATTTGCGCCGACTACTCGCGCTACAAAGCAGCTTGCCGAGAGCGGGATTCAATCTGAGACCCTACAGAAGTTCATCCACCGGCGGCAAGAGCAGTCTGCGAATGAAAATCGGCTTTTTGTCTTGGATGAGAGTTCATTGGCAGGCACCAAGAACCTTCACAAGTTCTTTGCTTGCATTGATGCTAACGACAAGGTGCTCCTCGTTGGCGACAGCAGACAACACCAAGCAGTTGAGGCGGGCACGCCCTTCGAGCAGTTTCAAAAGCAGGGAATGGCGACCGTCAAACTCAGTGAGATCGTCCGTCAGCGCAAACCGGAACTTAAGCGCACCGTTGAGAAACTCTCAGCCAGGGAAATGCGCCAAGCGATCGGCAGCCTTGAACTACAAGGACGGATCGTGCAAATCGCCGGTACAACCCAACGGTTGAAGGCCATTGCCAGTGCTTATTGCGAGAGCCCAGAGAATACGCTCGTCGTTTCACCGCGCAATCGAGACCGAGTCCAAATCAACTCCCTAATTCACCGACAGCTACAACGCGAAGGCATAGTCAGGCGAGACGATCATCAGATGACCGTCTACGTGAATCGTCAGGATATGACCGGCACCGAACGTACGTTTGCCAACGCCTATGTGCCCGGCGAAGACATTATCCGGTACAACCGCGCCAGCAAGGTCTACGGTGTTGAAGTTGGCGACTATGCCCTCGTGACCGCAAAGAATCACCCGGAGAATGAGATCACAGTCCACTTCGAAAGTGGACGCCAACTCACCTACAACCCGCAGCGACTTTCTGGTGTGAGCGTCTATCGAGAAGCCCAGCGTGAATTCGCCGAGGGCGACCGAATTCAATTCCGTGCGCCATTTACCGAAAATCGCGTGACAAACGGTGAACTCGGAACGATCGCCAAGATCGGAGACGAAGAGCTAACCGTAGAACTCGACGGCGGACGAGAAGTCACCTTCGAGAAAGAGAAATTCAGACATATCGATCACGGCTACGCCGTCACAAGTCATTCGTCACAGGGAACGACCGTAGATCGCGTCCTCGTGAATGCCGACACGCGCGAATCCGAAATGCTGCTGAATGACCGCATGGGATATGTCGCGGTTTCGCGAGCACGAGAGGACGCGATCATTTATACGAATTCAATCGAAGAATTGCGTGGCGCTTTGGATCGCAGAGTTGACAAAGAAATGGCTCTGGAAGCCACGAAGCACAGTCAGGATTATCGGCTAACTCTTCAAAATGATTCCCATCACGACACTTTTCCTAATCGCGAAAAGTCAGTCTCGGAGAGAACCATAGAAGAGGATGCTTTTGACATCACGCTTGAACAAGCAGAAGCGAGTGATCGCGCAGAACAATCCGAGGAGATGGAATTGGAACTAGCTTAGGAAATTTCAAGGTTTGAGGTCGAGAGATGAGTACGAACTTACAATCCACCACACCAGTCAAGCGGCCCCAGTTGCTAAAAGTCCCTGAGGTTGCACTGCTATTGAACGTCAAGCCGCGCACTATCTACGAGATGGTTGCGCAGCATCGCATTCCCTATCGCAAACCGCCAGGCACAAATATTTTGCGATTCGATCTCGATGAGGTTTTAGCGTGGACGCGCGGTGAAAATAACAAATGACTTGAGCCTTAGTTGCTGCTACCATGCGGTCGTTCTCGCTTGGTGGCTGCAACGTCAAGGAGAACATATGTCAGTTTACAAACGAGGTAAGAAAGGCGCGCACTGGCATTACTACTTCCGGGTGCGTGGCGTGCGTTACCGAGGGGTAATTCCCGAGGCGCGCACGAAATGGGAAGCAGAACAAGCGGAGACCAAGATCAAGCAAGAGATCTTTGAAGGTCGTTTCGGCCAACTCGATTTAGGCAGCGAGAAATTAGCTGACTTCACCGAAAAGGTCTTCGTGCCTTGGTCCAAAGCGAATAAGCGCTCGTGGAGACATGACGAGTTTCGAGCCCGTACAATCCGCGAGTATTTCGGCGGCAAAACCTTTCGCGAGATTTCGCCGCTGTTGGTTGAGAAATTCAAACGTGACCGACGCGAATCGATCACGGCGCGGCAGGCGGTTCGTAGTTTAGCCTCAGTCAATCTCGAGCTTAATCTACTGAGTAAGATCTTTAATCTAGCGATTGATTACAAGGTGACGGACACGAACCCCTGCATGAAAGTAAAGAAGTACGTGTTGGACAACAAACGTTATCGTTACCTCTTGCCGGAAGAAGAGCCAGCGCTGATGGCCGCTCTTGAAGGGCCACGGGCACATCTGAAGCCGATGGTGAAGATAGCGTTGGGAACTGGAATGCGGCTTGGCGAGCAACTTCGTCTCTGTTGGGAGAGAGTGGACTTGTCACGAGGAGTCCTAATCTTAACCAAGACGAAGAGTGGCAAGGATCGTGAAGTCCCGATGAATCCCGAAGTCTTTGAAATCCTCAGTGCTCTCCGCAAACAATCAACCGGACGAGGGTACGTGTTCATAAATCCTCATACGGGAGAACGGGTGAAGGAGATCAAGAAGGGATTCAAGACCGCGTTGAAGATAGCGGGAATCGAAGGTCTGGTTTGGCACGATCTGCGTGCTACCTTCGGGACCCGACTTGGTGAAGCCGGTTTCGACGCCTTTACAATCGCCGCGCTAATGGGACACTCTGATATTCACACGACGGCTCGTTATGTTCGTGCGACGGAGAGAAACAAACGCGCAGCGGTCGAGGCAGCGATGCTCAGTTCCAAACAAGTTGTCCACAAATTGGCCACACGCCCACCACGGCCACTTGCGCTCGCCGCTGTAAGTTGTTGATATATAAGATACGGCGGGGTAGCTCAGCCGGTTAGAGCGTGGGATTCATAACCCCAAGGTCGGGAGTTCGAGTCTCCCCCCCGCTACCAATATTTCCTTCTCCGTCAAGCAATTATCTGGGGCTGAAAATATAGCCCATTTGTGATTTGTCGAGATTTTGCCGAGA
>JALZJF010000249.1 GCA_030859905.1 Acidobacteriota bacterium | reverse complement strand
CCTTCCAGCTTGTATTTGAAACGCAGGTTTTCCGAATTGATGAAGCTCAAAGCCGCGTACTGAATCTCAAAATTATCCTGGCGCGGCAGGATCCGAATCGGGGATTGTGGATGGTGGATTGCGGAATCCCAGTCATCGAATGGAACCGGTTCATTGTTAATCCGCATCCCTTCAATCACGACGGGCGGCGGTTGGGTGTTGGCCTTAATGTTACCCGGATCAATCATCGCCAAGCCGCCCATCGTCGGAAACCAGAGCTTGCCGTCGCGGGTTTTGACGCCGGCCGGCCAGCGCCCGCCGTTGCATTCGGTGCTCGGCATGCCGTCGTTCTTATTGTACGCCAGACAAGTGATGGTCTTGAGCTTGCCGTCCGCGAAATCGTTCAACTCCTGTTTGCGCACGCGGTAGATGCCGCGATTGCAGCTCATCCAGAACCAACCTGAATCGTCTTCCAGGATTTGAAAGACGCCATTGTCGAACAGCCCGTCCCTCGTGGTATAGCGCGTGAAGCGTCCGTCCTTGAACCGGCCCAGCCCGCTGTCGTAGGTGCCAATCCACAGCGTGCCATCGCCGTCCTGTTTGAGCGACCGTACTGTATTGCCGGGCAACCCGTCTTTCTCGGTCCAGGCGGTGAACTTGCCGTCTTTATAGTGTGTCAGCCCTCCGTAACTGCCGAGCCACAGACCGCCCTGCCCATCTTCAATGATGACTTTCGTATCATTGCCCGCCAGGCCGTCATTTGTGGTGTAGCGCGTGAGCGCCCCATTCAGATAGCGCAGGACGCCAGTATCCGCCCCCAGCCAATAAGCGCCGGCGCGGTCTTCGCACATCGTCCAGATAAAACCAATCCTTCGGTCAATCAGCGCATTCGTCCACGGGCCAGGGACAAAGCGCCCACCCACCAACTGCCAGATCCCATTGACCCATAACTGTCCGGCGCGGTCCTCATACAGTGAGGACACGAACCCGCCAAATGAATCGATGTCTCTGTTTTTAGGGCCGGGGTATTGCGTGAAGGCGCCGTCCCTGAATCTGAACACACCCTCTCCATACGCGCCGATCCAGAGTCCTCCGTCGCGGCTTTCGAGCACCGGATAGATTTCACTGAAGTTCAGCCCCTGCGCTTTTCCAAACGGCGTGACCGTTTGCCGGCGGGCACGGAACAACCCGCTGCCGTTGGTGCTAAACCAATAATTCCCTTCGTTGTCGGCATACCCGCCGAAGACGTCAAACCCTTCCGGTGTTTGCAGGCTCAACAGCTGGCTTTCCCCTGTTTTCAGATCGGTCAGCCAAAGGCGGCCCGCCGCGTCACGCGAGACCGCTTGCATGGGACGCAGCTTCCCCCAAATCAATCCAGGCTGCGTGCCGGGCAAACCATTCCGCTCGCTAAAAACCTGAATCCCGCCGCCTTTCATTAAGTGAATTACCCGTAGAGGCGTGGTGACCCAGTAATCCCCTTCGAACCCTCTACTAAATTTCACTCTATTAGTTTCCTCAGCCAACACCGGCGGCCCCGAGAACGTGGAACTCGGTTCCTCCGCGGGCTGGAACCGGCCCTCTGACCAACGATAGACACGCAACGAGACGCCGGTGTAAACCTTTCTCTGCTCGTCAGTACTGTATTGCTCGTAATAAATGGACACGTTTCCCTGTCCGTCGTCAGCCAGCCTGGGGTTAAGATCACCCGGCAAACCCTGCGTCTGGGTGTAGGTCGTAAAGCGTCCCTGACGCCGCCGGACAACCTCGCCGGTTTCCAACCCCGCCCACAGATCGCCAAAGCGGTCTTCAAACAGATTGACGAACCGGTTACTGGCGATGCCAGGGCTGTTGCTCTTGTTGAAGACGGTGAAGCGCACGCCGTCAAAGCGCACCAGCCCGTCAAAGGTCGTAAACCACAGGTAGCCGTCCTCGGTCTGCACAATGTCGCGCACGGAGTTTTGAGGCAATCCATTGTCCGCCGTCCAGTGATCGAAGCGGTACTGCGCCTCCGCCGGAGCAGCCGCACTTAGGCAGAGCAGAATCAATAACCACCCTGAGTTGGACCAAGAAAGAGGTGGGCCCATAGAACCGTTTTGCATCTTCGCCATTTACCGACGCTGATCTTCGCGCCTGATTCTATCTTACTTGCCAAAGGCCGAGATCCGCCGTTGAAGGTAGCGCGCCGCTGCCGCTATTTATTTTCCCGTGAAGGCGCGCAGGGCCATGATCTCGGGCGCCAGGGCAGCTTCCTATTCGGAGTTCGCTGCCTTTTGAAAACTCATGACTTGAATCCGACGCGCCGCAGCAAATCTTGAAAGCGAGGGTCGTCGCGCAAATTATCGTTGACTTTATTAGCCAACCTAAGATAGCGCTTGATTCGCGACCTGCTGATAAGAAACAGGAGTGGCGTGGTTGGGATTCTACCCCTTACTTGATTGAAAATAATGGTGAGCGGTGCAGGGCTCGAACCTCACCCGCTGATTATAAGTGCGTTGAATAGACACTCCAGCACTTGATCGTTATCGCCCTAAGCGCTGCCGGGCGGTGATTACTTCAGGCAGGTCTGCGTCAGCATCTCTCCACACCTGCAAGAAGCGCTCGTATGCTGCCTGCGCTTGATCTTGTTGACCCTTACGTTCATAGGCTTGTGCCAGGTGATAATGGGTCAGCGGGTAATTCGGGTTGAGGCGGAGGATTCGTTCGTATTCACTAATGGCTTCGTCCAGTTGGCCCGTTTCCAGAAAGGCGTTGGCTAGGCAATCCTCGAAAGAATCAAAGCTCCAGGCGAACGGCTGGCGTTTGAGCGTTTCTTTGAACTGTTGGACGGCTTCTTCCGGCCGCCCTTCTTTGAGGGCCATCAGGCCGAGCGAGTAGTAGTATATCCGTAGAAATCCCCCAACTTCCATTTCAGAGTAAACCTCTTTTTCAAAGAATTCGCCCTTCAGTCGTTCTACGGTTGCGAGGTCACCCATGACGTAGGCCGTGAGGTAGTTCCAGATTCCGATTTGGGGGTACTTCAACACCTGCTTGAAGGTGGCCTGCGCTCGCTTGATGTCTCCTTTTTTCCAATGCACCCAGGCGATGGATAGGTAGCCGCGAGCGCGTCCTGCATCATCCTTCGCGACCTGAATAAATCGTTGGTACTGCTCGATGGCGTCCCGGTAGCGGCCCTGCTGAAAATAGAGGTGGCCCAGATGAATGATGGCAACTCCAGACTCAGGGTTAATCATGAGTGCGCGCTGATAGGCCGCATTCGCCTCCTCGTAGCGCCCCTGCCACTGATGGTATAGGCCTAGACTGTCGTAGGCATTCGGATCGTTGGGCGCCAGCTGAATGTAGCGCTCGAAGGCCGCAAGCGCCTCCGCATTTTTGCCCAATCGCTGGTAAACGATCCCCAGCGTGTTATAGAGGTCTTTAGCTTCGGTATCTATCACTAAACCGTTATTAATCACGGTCAGGGCTTCGTCGTTCCGGCCAAGAGCGTATAACTGATAGGCTAATCTTCCGTAAGCCTCCGTCTCTAAAGGGTATTGACTGATTAGTTCCTGGTAGGTCTGAACGGCACGCGAACTGTCGTTCCGGGCCTGAGCATCCCAGGCGATGACATAGAGTTTGTCCTTCTCGCTCAAACGGTCGGAGAGCTGAAACGCTTTTTCCAGATAAGGCCTGGCCTTATCTCTTGGCTGTATCCTCACCGCATAGATATAGCCTATTCGCGCATAGGCCATCGCAAATTGCGGATCGAGCGCGATGGCTTTTTCCAATAACGCGATCGCATCCGCGAACTGAAACATCTGGATTTGTTCCAGCGCCAGAGAGTAATAGCGGTATGCGTCCAGGTTGTTCGTCATGACACGGGCAAGCTCCGCATCCTCCTTCGCAACAGGAGCGGCTCCCAGATGAGTCGCCAATTTGTACGAGAGCGTATCTATTTGTGTGAGTATCTGATCGAGGTTGTCTGTAGTCAGATTTTCTGCGGCCAGAAGTTGTCCGTCTGCGACGTTGTAAAGCTGTACATCTATGCGCACCTTCTCGCCGAGACGGGCGAAGCTGCCCAGCACCAGCGCCTCCCCCTGACTCTTGCGTGCAATCTCAAGCGCTTTGTCGAGCGGAATCTTGTCCTCCGGCTTATGTCCGACTCTTTCTAATAAGAGATGTAACTGCTGACGGCTGAGCGCGGTCAACTTTTTCGAGCGCGAGAGTCCAGTGATCAGCATGTCAGCGAGACCAGCACGCAGCCAGTTCAGCTCATTGCTGTTCGATAGATTGTTAAAGTACATGACGGCGACCGCTTTTTTGCCTGGCTGGGGCGACAATGTCACTTCCGCAAGCTTCGAGCGTCGCGACGATCTTGTTAACAAATATGTTGTGGTCACTCCCGCGATAAGCAGGATCGCGGCGACGGCGGCGACGAGAACGACACGGCGACGCGGTGGTACGGAGACCGGGGGAAGCAAGTTCTGTTGCCGTGTCTCCGTTTCCCAGTGTCCCGGCGTTTCGCCCGTGGTCTCCTCTTCATATTCGATCTCGACAGACCCGTGCCGCTCGATCTCCATAGCGGCTGGCAAGTCAAGGTAGAACTCTTCTACAGGCGCGATGAATCGGTAGCCTGCTTTGGGTACTGTTTTGATGAAGCGAGGCTGGCGCGGGTCGTCGCCCAGGCTCTGGCGGATCTCCATTATCAACTGCACGAGCGCGTCATCGGAGACTGCCATGCCCTCCCAGACGCGCTCGATCAGCTCTTCCTTTGTGACCAGCCGGTGGCGCTGTTCAAGCAGGTACAAAAGCGCCCGGAGGGATTTCTGCCGAACAGATAGCTCCTCGCCGTTACGTCTAAGGCATCCCTGAGAGGGATCTACCTCGACGCCATCGAAGCGATAAACCTGCTTGCCCAACAATTTCATAGTGGTTCAAACCACACCGGCGAGATTTCAGCGAATTGTCGTCTTTCTGTCGTTACTTCTGGTGGCTTTCAGTGAGATAGGAGTCGCTTTCAAACTCGGAAGCTGAGTCGGGGAAAGTCCGGGCATGTTAGCGACTGTTGGATTATACCCGTGGCAACCGTACTTGAAAAGATGATCAAACGAAAAGTCAGACTGAAGATTACCGCCGTCCGCCGCCAAACTATCATGATGGTGGGATCAAACCTCAGCGCGCGATGTCCCCTGTGTCAAGGAGAAGTTGAGACCCTAAGCAAGGTCGAGACAGCCCGAGCTTTAGAAAGGATTCGTATCTCGGAAAACCCGGCCCTTACTGATCCTTCTTCAAGGCAGCGAGAGAATAGTTCCGCCCGTAACCAACCAAGGAGGCCTCCAAAATGAACCCCAGAGTAACCCGAACATTCGTTCTTTTCATCATCACATTCTTCGTAATCATGATGGGGAGGATTCTGTATTTACCCGTGCAGGCTGGCGCCCCTGAGTCCAATCGAGAAAACAAATCCTCACCACTTACTTCGAAAAAGATCGCTAAACCTAACCCGGCTGAGCGTCGGGTTCTTTCGGGAGATCGAGCGGCACGGGTAGAGGAAGCTTACGGCAAGCTGCCAATGAGCTTTGAAGCCAACAGCGGTCAGACCGACTCGCGGGTGAAATTCCTCGCTCGCGGCAGTGGGTACAACCTTTTTCTAACTGCTGACGAAGCTGTCATGACTCTGGCAAGGGAAAAGGACGGAGGGAAAAAGCAAAACGGAAAACCTCTTACCGCCGACCGCCGACCACTGCTTACCGATGTACTCCGAATGAAGCTTGTGGGCGCTAATCCAACGCCCGAGATAACCGGGATGGATCAATCGGCGGGAGTAAGCAACTACTTCATCGGCAGCGATCCCAAGCAATGGAGCACCAACATTCCCAACTATGCAAAAGTGCGGTACGAGGAAGTCTATCCCGGCATTGATCTAATCTACTACGGCAATCAACGGCAGCTTGAATACGACCTCGTCGTGGCCCCCGGTGCCAATCCCGACCGCATTAGAATAGCCTTTAAGGGAACACGAAAGATACGTATAGATGAGCGCGGCGACTTGTTGTTGTCGACGGCAGGCGGCTTCATACGCCAGCTCAAGCCCTTCGTCTACCAGGAAATCAGCGGCGTGAAGCATGAGGTGGCGAGCCGCTACGTATTACTCGGGAGAAAAGGCTCAACACGCAATCCGAAATCTGCGATTCGCAATCATGAAGTCGGCTTCGACATTGGCGCTTACGATCCTTCGTTCCCTCTCGTTATTGATCCGATCTTAGTTTATTCCACGTACCTGGGTGGCTCCGGAGGGGAAAGGGGCAACGCAATTGCGGTTGATGCTGCGGGCAATGCGTATGTCGGGGGCAACACCAGCTCTGCCAATTTTCCTGTCACTCAGGGCGCGGTTCAGCCAACGTTCGCGGGAAATAGCGGCGAGGATGGTTTCGTCACGAAACTGAATCCCGCCGGCAACGCTTTGGTTTACTCCACCTATCTGGGCGGTAGTTGCACGGACTTTCTTTCTGGAATTGCGGTCAACGCAGCCGGCGAAGCCTATGTGACAGGCCAGACTTTTTCCGGGTCCTTCAATGGAATGCAGGGCTGTTTCCAATTCGACGGCAGTCCGCCGTTCCGGGCGTTTCCCACTATGAACGCTTTTCAACCGAACTACGGTGATTCGGGCGACGCGTTCGTGGCCAAGTTGAACGCGGCGGGTAACGCGCTTGTTTTTTCAAGTTTTCTCGGCGGCAACCATGTGGACATGGGACGGGCCGTCGCCGTGGATTCGACCGGCAACGCCTTTTTCACGGGCGATACATTTTCAGGTAATTTTCCGACCACCGCAGGTGCGTATAAGACAACGACCGGCGGCAGTTTTTCGGATGCGTATATTGTTAAA
Source organism: Acidobacteriota bacterium (assembly GCA_030859905.1). Classification (GTDB taxonomy): domain Bacteria; phylum Acidobacteriota; class Blastocatellia; order Pyrinomonadales; family Pyrinomonadaceae; genus PSRF01. The sequence goes on along the minus strand of JALZJF010000249.1, from coordinate 2,465 downwards.
GTCGATCCGCTGGGTAATGGGATGGTCTATTCCACACTGCTTGGCGGTGGCGAAAACGAAACGGGCCGCGGCATTGCAGTGGACCCCTTTGGAAACGCTTATATCACTGGCCACACGGGTTCAGGCAGCGTCAACTTTTGCAACATTCCTCAATCGAGTCCGTTCCCGACCACGCCCGGAGCTTTCCAACCAGCAATCGCGCCGAGTCAGCCGATCAATTGCGAGGGTTGCTGCGACGGGGGCGTATTCGTCAACCCGAATGTGATGGACGCCTACGTTACGAAACTCAACAGCACGGGCAGCCTCCTGATTTATTCGACTTATCTCGGCGGCGGCACGGACTCTGACCAGGGTCAGGGGATTGCCATCGACAGCAACGGAAACGCTTACATCACGGGCATGACAGGTGCGACTGACTTTCCCACAATGAACCCAGTCCAACCCAATAATGGTGGCGGTGCGGACGCGTTTGTCACGAAACTGAACGCAACCGGAACGGCCCTGGTTTATTCCACGTATCTGGGCGCAGGGGGCTTTGACGAAGGTACCGGCATTGCCGTTGACGTATTAGGTGCAGCATACGTGTTACGCATCAGTGCGGGAGTCTTCGTCACGAAGTTCGATCCGAGTGGCTCCTCGCTAGCTTATTCGACTGAAATTAACGGTGCCTTCAACGCACGAGCGATTGCCCTGGATTCTTTTACAAACGCCTACGTCACAGGCGACACGCTCGGCTTCCTCCAAACAGTAAACCCTTATCAGGCTAACTATGCCGGCGGCAGCGACGCCTACGTAGTTAAGCTCGGCCCGGCGTCCGCGCCGTTGGATACTGATGGCGACGGCATCGCCGACGCCGTGGACAACTGTCCGACGGTAGCAAACTCTGACCAATCGGACGCCGATGGCGATGGAATGGGAGACGTCTGCGACTCCGCGCCCAACTGTTCCGGTATCGCACCACCCCCGGGCATGGTTAGTTGGTGGCCGGGCGATGGCAACCCAAATGACATCGCCGACGGCAATAACGGAACGCTGCAAGGCGGCGCGTCCTTTGCGCTAGGCAAAGTTGATCAGGCCTTTAGCTTTGACGGCAGCACTGGGCACGTCTTTATCGGCAACCCTGCCAACCTCAAACTCAGCAGCGCAATCACAATTGATGCGTGGGTTAATCCCAACAGCTTGCCGCCGGCCAACGAGTTGGCTGCCATCGTCACGAAGTGGGCGCAAGACTTCTCGAACACGCAGTTCTCCGATTCTTACGGCCTCTGGCTCATCAACGACAATGGCACGATTCGACTGTTCAGCGCGATTCATACACCTGTCGAGACGAATAATAATGGGAACGAGCCCAACCTTCGGGGCGGTGTGATACCTCTGAACACCTTCACTCATGTGGCGATGACCTACGACGGAGCGACCGGGCAGTACGCTATCTATGTAAACGGGCAGCAGGTCGCCTCTAGTGTTGTAATTCCGGCCAGCAATATTTTCGCCACGGATCGGAATGTTCTGATCGGGCGCGAAGACTCTCCCAGCCCCAGACCCTTCAGCGGCCTCATTGATGAGGTCGAAATCTTCAACCGCGCGCTGAGCGCTGCGGAAATTCAGGCACTCTTCAATGCCGACAGCGCGGGTAAATGCAAGGCGGCGCCAACACCGACACCAACACCGACTCCGACACCAACACCGACTCCGACGCCGACTCCCATACCAACGCCAACTCCCGCGCCGCCAGCGACACTTGTGCTGGCTCCGGCCGCGGACAGCAACCCGGTCGGCACCCAGCACTGCGTGACTGCGACCGTAAAGGATGTCTTCGGCAACCTCAAGCCCGGCGTGATCGTCCGATTCACGGTCACCGGTTCCGTCACCACCTCGGGCTCTGCCACGACCAACACCAGCGGCGAGGCCACCTTCTGTTACACGGGCCCACCCTTGCCGGGCGCCGACGCGATAACGGCCTACGCTGACACAGACGGCGACAACACGCAGGACCCCGGTGAACCGACCGGCGCGGCGACGAAGATGTGGGTGCTGCCGGTAACCACGCCCCTCTGCGAGATCCTCATCACACAGGGTGGACGGATCACGGCTGCCAACGGTGACAAGGCCACCTTCGGTGGCAACGCCCAGTCCTCCGCGAACGGAACGACGAAGGGTCAGGAGCAGTACCAGGACCACGGTCCCGCGCAGGCCCTGAAATTTAAATCAATCGAGGTGCAGGCCATCGTCTGCAGCAATGACAACAAAAGCGCCAGCATCTACGGCCGCGCCACCATTGATGGCACGGGCTCGTTCCTCTACCGCATAAACGTGAGGGATCTGGCCGAACCGGGCGTGGGCAAGGACACATACTGGATCCTGCTTCAGACCGGGTACGACTCCGGCGACAAGATCCTGCAAGGGGGGAACGTGCAGATCCGGCGGAAATAGGCCAGGCCGCTCGCATTTAGACGCAGAATAAG
>JALZJF010000222.1 GCA_030859905.1 Acidobacteriota bacterium | reverse complement strand
GACAACTGACTACTGACAATCTCATACGCCCATCTGGTCCCGCAGACGCAGTTCCAGCCGATTCATTTCCCCCTTATCAGTTTCATGGTCATAGCCGCAGAGGTGCAGCAACCCATGGAGAATGAGTTGCGCAATTTCTTTTTCAAAGCCGAGATTGTTCTCCTGTCCCTGGCTCTGGGCGCGCTCAACCGAGATTGCAATGTCGCCCAGGCTCGGTTTTGAGGTCTTTGCAAACTCATCGTCACCCGCCGGAAACGACAACACATCAGTCGGTTTATCTAGTCCCCGGAAACGCTTGTTCAGAATCTTAATTTGCCGGTCCGAGACGAAAGCAATCGTGGCGTCGTGTCCCGATTTTCCGATGGCCCTTAGTGCCTGCTCGCCAAACACCTGCCAGCGCTCGCAGTCCATCTTTCGTCGCCGTTGCCTGCTCACCGCCTCAATCATACGTCTCAGATATTGGCCTTCTTAGAATGATCTTCGTAAGCCCTGATGATCAACTGGACGAGTTTGTGGCGAACCACGTCCTTGTCCGTAAAGTAGACGAAGTCGATGCCTTCCAGGTTAGAAAGTACACGCTCAGCTTCAATCAGGCCGCTGCGTTTCCCGGTTGGAAGGTCTACCTGGGTAACGTCGCCCGTGATCACGGCTTTGGACCCGAAACCAATGCGCGTTAAGAACATCTTCATCTGTTCGCTGGTGGTATTCTGGGCTTCATCCAGGATGATGAACGCATCCGCCAGAGTGCGACCCCGCATGAACGCGAGGGGCGCCACTTCAATCACTCTCTTCTCCAGCAACCTGCTAACGCGTTCGTAGTCGATTAAATCGAAAAGCGCATCATAGAGCGGCCGCAGGTAGGGATCCACCTTATCCTGCAGATCGCCGGGGAGGAAACCAAGTTTCTCGCCCGCCTCCACCGCAGGTCGCGCCAGCACGATTCGGTTAACCTGCTTCTGCATCAAAGCCTGCACAGCCATCGCTACTGCCAGATATGTCTTGCCGGTGCCGGCCACACCGATACCGAAAACTACATCCCTATCCTGTATCGCCTGAATGTATTTGCGCTGATTGGCCGATTTCGGAGCTACTTGTTTTTTCCCGGCGGGATTGAAGCGCGCTTTGGTAAAGTAATCCCGGAGACTGAAGGCGCGGTCCTCGGCAATTTGCGCGAACGCCTCACGCAGCTCCTTGTCGGTAAACTGCCGGCCTTCTTTAAAGAGTTCGGAAAAGTCCTCGAGAATGCGCTCCGCAGTTTCGACGTCTTTGGGATCTCCGTCTATGGAAACGTCTTGCCCCCGGGCGTTGATACGCACGTCCAGAAGCGACTCCAGGTACTTAATGTTCTGGTCGTGAACACCGAACAGCGTTTCCAGACCCCTTGGCGGGAACTCAATCTTGTTCAAGAACGCTCGCTTCCATTTCCGGGTGAACTGTGAGGAGGGCTACATGGTGAAAGTGCGGAAAGGTTGTTGACATATGCTACGGCTTGGCACGCTACTACAGGGCCCACTGGGGTGTCAAATCTGCTCGATTTAAAGGTCGATCCGAATGGTTCGATCGCTTGACACTCGCAAGGGTGGCCCCTATACTCGGTCACTTGCGCATGACGCCCTGGGCGCGTACCAGACTATCCTCGAAACCAGCGGTCCGGGGAAGGCTTATCGGGAGAGTTTGATGCCAAATCATAAGTCAGCAGAGAAGCGGATGCGCCAGAATGAAAAGCGCAAGCAGATCAATCGTGGCAATCGCACCCGGGTCAGAGGCTCAATTAAGAAGCTGCGGGTGGCACTCGAGTCGGGTGACGCGCAAGAGTTGAAGACGCTCTTACCGGCGACCGTTTCCACTATCGACAAGGCGGTGCAAAAGGGTGTGCTCCACAAGAACACTGCCGCGCGCTACAAGTCGCGATTGACAGCTGGCGCAAATCAAGCGACGGCCAAGTAGAGTCTTAACAAATAATATATGTGGCGAGGCGGACCGAAAGTTCGGTCCGCCTCGCTTTTTACTGGAAGCGCGAGCTAAAGCCGCGAAGCCCTCATTGTAGGGGCGTCCCTCCGTGGGCGCCCCAAGTTACGCAATCTGGGGGCGTACCTTGTTACGCGACCTGGGGCGCCAACGGAGGGACGCCCCACAATGAGGGCTTGGTCGAAGCCTACCGAGAGGAGGACCTGAATAGTGGCCGGCTATTACCAAGACGTTGGCGAAATCGAAGCGATTGTAAAAGGTTTCGAATCGTGTACCATCGCCCAAGACGACTTCACTCACCGCAGTCATCTCACTGTGGCCGCCTACTACCTCCACAGCTCCAATGAGCCGGACGCAAGGCATAGAATACGGGCGGGCTTGCTGCGCTTTCTCGATCACCACGGCGTTGGCCGGGCAAAATTCCACGAGACCTTAACGATTTTTTGGATTAGGACTGTTCGGGCTTTTCTCGAGCGTTTGGATCCGAAACTCCCTCTACTTGAGATGACTAACGCAGTGATTGAATCGTTGGGAGACTCGCGTTTGGTTTTTGAGTATTACAGCGCAGAACTCTTGCGGACGGAGGAGACGAGGAACGCTTGGGTTGTTCCGAACCTGAAAGATATGTAATAAACGGCCGTTAACCTGACAACTCACAAACCAGTATCTCGAGTTGGAGCCGTGCGCCTTTGGGCCCGCCTCCCCCCACCGAGGTCTTAATGGCAAGATCTGCGGCGGCAATCAGTTTAATGCCGTGTGCGATCTTCGCCGGGTCACTGCGTTGGAGGTTGGCGATAAAAGCGTCGCGTTTGAAGAAAGGCAACGACACAGTGCGAAAGACGTCGTCCCGCGATCCGCGTGTCAGGGCGTCTTTCGCGAGCGCCAGCCGGTGATAGTTTACAGCCATCGCACCGATCAACATTACCGGTTGCGCGCCTCCCTCCAGCAGCCGGCAAAGTGTCTCGAGCGCCTGCTTGAGATTGCGGGCGATTAAGTGATCACCCAGCTCCCAATTCGAAAACTCCCGCGAACGGCCAATCAAGTCGTCCACCATCTCGACCGTAATGCGTCTCATCGGCAATGCTGCGGATGCCAATTTATCCAACTCCGAAAAGAGCGTCTGCACGTCTGTACCGACCAGCATGATGACTTCGCTCAAGGCCTGTTCGTCACACGTTATCTTAAGTTCTTTCAAGCGAGACTTGACCCAGGCTCTGGCTTCGCCATCTTTCAGAGCTGGATAATCGACAACTTGGGAGGTCTCCAATAAAGCCCGGGTAAGCTTTTTACGCTTGTCGGGATCCTCTGCGTTGAAGATCATCACCGTCGATTCTGACGGGTTGTTGACGTATCGCACCAATGCCTCTTCGTCTGCCTCGCGGAGTTTACCGAAGTCTGAAATTTTCACGACTCGTCGGTTAGACATCATCGGCATCTGGTTGGCCGCCGCGATGGCTTCCTGCGCCCTACCGCTGGTGAGACTGAAACTCGACTCATTGAACTCGCGCAGCAGAGTGCCACTCAATGCGGCATCGCTAATTGCGCGGGCGCCCTTGTCGCGGAGATAACCTTCACAACCCGCAAGCAGATAAACGGGAGCCAGGCGCCCATCTTTCAGCGAACGTTCCAGCTCAGTGCGGAAAAAAACACTCATTTCGTTTTTTCGATCTCCACGGCATTGATCAGGGTGGAGACGATACTTTCAGCGAAGCTTCGCGCCATACGTTGCACGGCCGGGTCTTCTTCGCTGAAGAAGTTGCGCGGGTCATTAGCAAACTCGTACTCGCCACGAAAGACAAAATTCTGATTGTCGTAGAGTACCCGATTCTCGGTCTCGTCGCGTACGGTTACCGCGGCCCCAATAGTCACTTCAAAAATTCGGGCGCGGCCTTTGTCATCAAGTAATACACCAGCGAAGCTGAAGCTCTTGATGATGCCTTCGATCACCGCATCTGCCCCTTCGCGATCCCCTTGCACGCGCAAACCGCGGCCGCGGTGGATCAACTCGTCGATAACGGCCCTGGTGAATCGGGATTCAATCTTGAAGCGCAACGCGCTGTTTTGGAACGCGGGCACGGCCACGGTGCGGATACGTGAAGGCAGTTGGTTCTTCGTGATGGGCTTGTAACACTCGGTAAAGCCGGACACGAAAAAAAGCATTACGACAAAAGCAGAAACGCGAAGAGTTGTGTGCATGAACCTTCTCTCCAGACGGTCTTTCACTGCCAAAGATGAATTGAGATTCTCTCTCACGCGAGTCAGTTAGGCAAGGTGATAACGAATTCACACGATGCCGTTAATAGCGTCGGCAATGCGCACGGTTTCCACTGCCGCTTTTACGTCGTGCACGCGAACGATGTGAGCACCCCGCAAAACGGCGGCGGTGATAGAGGCCAAGGTGCCGTGGAGGCGATCGGCTGCCGGAGCGGGTTCGCGATTCTCATCTGCAAGTAAGCGCCCGATGAAAGACTTTCTCGAGGTGCCGATCAGGATAGGAAAGTCGGGGAAGGCGTCGACAAGCTGATCGAGCCTGGCTATAACTTCTATGTTTTGTTCCTGAGTCTTCCCGAAGCCTATTCCCGGATCGATGACGATTGATTTACGGTTGACTCCCCGTCGTTCGGCCATCGCGATGCTGCTGAGCAAGCTGTTGGTTACTTCCTGAAGAACATCAGCCACCGGCGGTAGCTTTTGCATGGTGGCGGGGGTACCCCGCGAATGCATGAGCACCAGGCCCGCGGCCGATTTCGCAACTTCATCGGCGATATAAAAATCAAATCGCAGCGCGGAGATATCGTTAACGATTGCGGCCCCGGCATCAAGCGCCGCCCGGGCCACGACAGCCTTGGTTGTATCGATGGAAATTGGAATAGTGGCGCGTTTGGTTAACTCTTCAATGACCGGCAAAACGCGTTGAAGTTCGTCCTCGGGAGAAATCAGGTCCGCACCTGGACGGGTCGATTCGCCACCCACGTCGAGGATGTCCGCACCATCAGCAATCATCTGTTCGGCATGCGCCAATGCTTTATCACGTGATAGGAATTGTGCACCGTCACTGAAGCTGTTGGGCGTGACGTTCAAAACGCCCATTATCAGGGTGCGTTCACCGATCGGGAGGGTATGACCGGCAATGTGCCATACCCGTGTTGGAGGTGATCCTGCCATGCGAAGATCATATGGGTAACTGAGGAAAAGGGGAACAGGGAAAGGACACGTCCAAGACCATCCCCCAAGACACACGAAGTAACGCTAAGAAGCCCTCGAATCGTTTCGTGCGCATTCGAGATCGATTTTTTGATGACTTACGCGCCGCGACTTAGCAAATGGAAAAGGGGAACGGGTATTTCCCCTTCCCCTGTTTTCCCAGCTTACCTGCTCTACCGGTTACTTAAGCCGGGGCCGGATTTCCACCGGTAATCGGCGGCAGAATCGGTGTCAGCGGCTTTGCTGTGGGCTCTTTCAACTGTGGCCGGTCTTCGCTGTCAGAGTCTGATACCGGTTGCTGCTCATCGAGCGGCAGCCCGGCAACCACACGCCGGATCTCAACAGCATCGAGGGTTTCCCGTTCGAGGAGGCATTCAGACAGCCGGACCATCACGTCGCGGTTCTCTTCAATGATGGCTCGTGCGCGCTGATACTGCGCAGTGACGATCTGTTTCACTTGCTGATCGATCTTAATGGCCGTGTCTTCCGAGAAGTCGCGATGCTGAGCAATTTCGCGGCCCAGGAAGATCTGTTCTTCCTTTTTACCGAAGGTGAGCGGACCCATTTCAGACATGCCATATTCGCAGACCATCGCTCGGGCCAATTCAGTAGCGCGCTCGATGTCATTCGACGCGCCGGTGGTGATGCTGCCGAGGAAGGTCTCTTCGGCGAGGCGGCCACCCATCAAAATGGCAATCTGGCCCAGCAGGTACTCTTCGCTGTAATTGTGTCGATCGCCCTCAGGCAGTTGCTGCGTCAGACCAAGGGCCATACCGCGCGGAATGATTGTCACTTTGTGCACCGGGTCGGCATTGGGGACCTTCAACCCGACGAGCGTGTGACCCGCTTCGTGATAAGCTGTAACGCGTTTCTCCTCATTCGAGATCACCATGCTCTTGCGCTCGGCGCCCATCAGGACTTTATCTTTCGCCAATTCGAAATCGGCCATGGCCACCATTTTCTTGTTATACCGCGCGGCGTTTAATGCCGCTTCATTCACGAGGTTTGCCAGGTCGGCGCCAGTAAAGCCAGGAGTGCCGCGGGCTATCACGCTGATGTCGACGTCCTCACCGAGCGGAATCTTGCGAGTGTGTACTTTCAAAATACCTTCGCGACCGCGCACGTCGGGCCGGGACACGACCACACGGCGATCAAATCGCCCAGGCCGGAGCAGCGCCGGATCCAGCACATCGGGCCGGTTAGTTGAGGCGATCAGGATCACACCATCGTTCGATTCGAACCCGTCCATCTCGACCAGCAACTGGTTCAAAGTTTGTTCGCGTTCATCATGACCGCCGCCGAGACCTGCGCCTCGATGACGTCCGACTGCGTCAATCTCGTCTATGAAGATGATGCAGGGCGCATTCTTCTTGCCCTGCTCGAACAGGTCGCGCACGCGTGAAGCGCCCACGCCCACAAACATCTCCACGAAATCGGAACCCGAAATCGAGAAAAAGGGCACGTTAGCTTCGCCGGCAATCGCGCGGGCCAGCAGGGTCTTTCCGGTTCCCGGCGGGCCCATCATCAGTACGCCTTTGGGAATGCGGCCGCCCAGCTTCTGAAACTTTTGTGGCTCTTTGAGGAATTCGATGATTTCCTGGAGTTCTTCCTTGGCTTCTTCAACGCCGGCGACGTCCTTAAACGTGACGCGCTTTTGCTGGTTGTTAAGCAGCTTGGCTCGTGACTTTCCAAAGCTGAGCGCCTTGTTCCCGCCAGACTGCATCTGCCGCAGCATGAATACCCAGATACCGATAATAAACAGAAGGGGCGCCCAGGTGATCAGCATTGGCCAAAAATAGTTGCTGTTCCCTGACTCGTCTTCAAACTTCGCAACGCGGGGGACATTCCCATTGGTGAGTTCATTGGCCTTCTTGAATAACTCGGCCTTCATCTGGTCGTTTGTGAGCTGAACGCGAAATTCCTGACCGCGGTTGTCGATGGCGACCGTTTCGTTTTGTTTGACCGTCAAATGTTTTATATCGCCCACATCGATTTTCCCATAAAGAGCAGTTAAATCGATCGCAGTCGAATTCTTACCGGTGGGATTTACCAGTTTGTAGAGCAGCAGCGCGCCGGCAACGATTAGCAACCAGAAGATTATTTGTCTAGCAGTCGAACTCAATGTCATTAAAGCCTCCGACGCCGATCATAACCCAGATGGGTGTCCTTTGTCTTTCCTTTAGTAGTCAAGGAACCCGCTTGCCCGTGAAATTTCGACTCTATCAGTAAAACAAGCGGGGTTTGGATGCACTTTTCCCGGTGGCAGGTTGTGTGTAGCCTGTTAACCCAAGGGGCGCTGGACTGAGGCGGAACAACTCAGTCTTACCGGTTTAACCACTCACGCGGCCACATCCGAAAAAGCGAAACCGCCGTCCTTTAAATCCGGCGGTCTTACTTTTGATTCTAGAGATTGAGACAGAGTTTTTCAACTCTTTTTAACCTTCGGGTACTGATGCAGTTTGAAGCCGGAAGTTCAGAGTTCAGCCTTTAGCGCTGCCGCGCCGCTACGCCACGCAAGCTAAAGCTTGATGATGTACTCTAAACTGACCAGCACCACCCATTTCCACCCATTACTTGATGTTGACCCTGCTTGTCTGGGTCGCGTAGCATATCCAACACGATCTCTAACATTGGAAACAGATCACCTCTGCATCCGAAAGGCAGTTGAATTTTGGAAATTGACGACGACGCCAAAGAGATTGTTCGCGAGATAGGGACCGCGATCAACGAGTCGGTGGAAAACTCCTCGAAGGTGGCAGATGCTATTGGGCGTCTGCGAGATGCGGGGTACGAGATGGAACTGACCTTGCGCCTCGAGATCGGCTTGCGTCCTCACGCCGGCGATTCAGCAGAGAATGAAGCGGCGCTTGATCTTACCGACGAAGACGTGCGGGTGCTCCAACGTATGAAGATCCGGATCGACTCTGAAGAAAAGATCTAGCCTAC
>JALZJF010000202.1 GCA_030859905.1 Acidobacteriota bacterium | reverse complement strand
GAAACGTACCACGCAACCTGCCTAACAAAAACCTGAGTTAGGGAAGCTCTCAACCGCGGCGGACGCGGCACACGCTCCTTAGAACTGTTCCACTCTTTCCCGCATTCAACTGCGCCGCCGAACGCCGGGGATAACCGGCGAGCACACACAGTTAACATAAGAAGATCGCTTACTGCGAGTCCGGTTCATCCCCATGTTAGATTTTGCCGTGGGTCCCTTCAGGTCGTGTACTGCTTGAGGTACTCTCGCATACGTTTGTTGACGCAGGTGAGATTACCGTCACGGTTTAACTGTGACTCGTCGCACACGCCGGAGATCAAACTCCTGCGCCGAGCCATCATTCAGCTCGATCCGCAGCGTTCCGCTCGCGGGCAAGCCCATGCGACTATCAGCCTGACTACCCCCATCGGTTGCTGCCCCCTTTCCGAATGCGACGGCGCCACTGATGCGCAACCGATAGGAACCTCCGCCAATAGGCTTAGCAATACGCATGACAACAGGTTGCCGTCTAGCAAACGACACCCTTTTTACTAGCTTTTCGCTGGCATTGCCGGCCGCAAACTGGTCAAAAGAGTCAAGCTGTCTGCCCTCTGTGTTAAATAGATGAAAGTAGGGAACACCTCCGCCAGGAGGTGCTCCTTTAACATCCAAAGTAAAGATCACCTCTCCCGGCCCTGCAGTGAAAGTGTAAAAATACTCAGGATCATCTTGGCTAAAATCCGCCGTAAGTTCATCAGACTTGAGTGGCGTCGGATTGTCACGGCTTGTGGACTGCGCGGTAGATGAATCCGGTGCCGCAATGAGTAGTAGTAAAGCAGCAACTACCATACCTTGAGGAAGCAGTAGCCGCGTTGCATTCAGTTGGTGTGTTGTCCTCAACATGATCGATCCTCCTGATGATAAATCTTCTCTTCAGTGGACAAGGCGCTGCGGAGTGTAATCTTCTCCGAAGAGGACCACAAGGATCTGACCTCTCCCAAGAATCCTCAGGCAAAATCTAATGCCGCGCTTCAGCCGCGCCGAGCGCAGGCATTCAAGCTGCATCGCGAGGAATGATCTTGAGAAGCATACTATCGAGGCGTCGGCTGCAAGCGCTTGTTAGGCCGCGGCTGCGAAAGAGGCAGCCCGTGAAATCGAACTAGAGCTTCACCTCACTCACCTGAATCGTCGGCTGAACGTTGGTGTAGTTAGGGATGTCGCCCATGATCTCGCCAGCGTGTGGGCCGAACGCCGCCTGAAAGGCCTCCACGGAATCAAAGTAGAGGTGGCTTATGGCGCTGAACGCCGGTGGTGAGCCAGGCGTGGCACCGCCCAACCCTTGTTCCACAGCGGCACTACTGCATGCCGCCCCGAGCTTCGCTAGAACCATCGGGATGTGTCGGTTAAGGTAGTAGTCCATATCGAACGTGCTACCGGCACCACCTGGGTAGAGCACACTGACCTTGATCATTTTTGCTATCCCTCCCTCCTTGACGTCGGCACCTTGGCCCTCTGATCGGATAATGTCCCTGCGGCCTAACGTTGCGCTTCAGCGGCGAGCGATTCCACTCAAGCTCCATTCCAAATTGCTACTAACCCAACGCGCAACCGAGTCCGCTGCAAGCGCTTGTTCGGTAGCGACGATTATGGGCCGTCATTCGTGTCGTCGCCCGAGGAGATAATCATGGTGACGTGCCCGACCTCAGCGTTCGCTGCAACACCCTGAGGCCGCACAATCCACATTTCCGAGAAACTCAAGTGCGCTAATGCGTAGGGATTGTAGCCAGCTTTGTAGGTACTGTAGAAAGCAGCACGGTTAGCCTCTAGTTTGTCAAAGCAGACTCTCGCCAATAACAGCTATCTGTTTCTTTTCGTCTCTCAATAGCTTCGCCAGCGCCGCCTCAACTTCAGCAGATGTTTTGACGCTTCTAATACCTGTCAGCTAGAACGGTCGCACAACCACCCGCTCATATCGCTACCGGTGAAATACTTCGAGCCGTTTGCGCGTTATCTGAAACGGTTTCGCCCTCAGGGTCATTCCAAGGTTATCAGCAATGCAGACTAACTTGGACTGTTACTTCTTTGGTGATCCCATCATTGCTTGAGCAGTTATTTGCCGCCCGAAGCGAGAGCTGGCAGGTATGATGTCTGCACGCTCCCATGATTTCTTGAAACGTGCTTCTACGAGCGTGGCCTCATCATTCTTACCCTGGGCTCGCAAGGCCTGGGTCAACCCGAACAGAGACCAGCCGTTATTGCGATTTCGCTTAAGGTCCGCCCAATAAACTGTTTCGGCTTCTGCAGGACGCCCGGCCTCCAGAAGTATCGCGCCAAGCGCCTGGCGCGTCGGGTAGTGCCACTCCGCGGGTTCGGTATAGACAAGTGCATCTTCCAATCGAACGGCGCGCTCAACATGCGCGATAGCGGCATCGTAGTTTTTCTTTGCCGCAGCTATTTCCCCAGCTAGAACCTCGGGAGCTATCGAAAGCACTGCGCGGGCCGTGTTCGGCGAAAAGAGTGGCTGATCAAGCAGCTGATCCTTGAGCGTTTCCTTTACCTTCGCCAGTTCCTGATCGGCTGCATCAAGCTGCCCCTTTGCCACGAACGCCACACCGCGCGCGTAATGCCAGATACCCCTGGAGTACGGACTGAACGCCGGCGGCTCCGGCTCACGCAACATCTCATCCCATTTACCAAAACGTGTCAGCGCGTAGTAAGGCACGACGCGAAATATCGCCAACAGCGGAACCTGTTTCAGCGCCTCATCCTGAACCTTCGTCGCAGTTTTGCGGGCCGACTCAATCGCCAATTTGCTGCGGCCGTCGAAGCTGGCAGCGAACCAGAGGAAATGGATGTTGTGTGGATAGTAACCCATCGGGTAGAGGCCTTGTGCCTGACATTGAGTGATGTAGTCCTCATCAGCCAGGATAGCGAGCTCGTTGCTGCGCACTGCGTCGGCGTAGCGCCCCACGCGTTGATAGATATGCGCGGGCATGTGGACCATGTGCCCGGCAGCCGGCATGAGTGTCAGCAACCGGTCCGCGGCAGCTTCCGCTTTGTCGACCTTTTCGGTTGACTCCATCAAGTGGATGTACAGGTGGAGCGCCCCCGGATGTTGAGGATTCCGTTCGATGACCTTTTCGACCAGTGAAACTACTTCCGCCGTACCTTCATAGGGCTGACCATCTCGAGACCAATATCCCCACGGTCGGAGGTCCATCATCGCTTCTGCATAGAGCGCCGCCGCGTCGAGATCGTCAGGAAAGCGTTCATGCAGTTTGCGCATCGCCACAGCATAGGCACGGTCGCGCGCCTGCCGTTCCGCCGCATTTCCTGTGTAGCGCTCTGCCAAAGCGTCTATGTACCCCTGCTCGCGTGGCGAAGCCTTCGACTTAAGTGCACGAGCCTTCTGTATTAGTTCGTGAGCTTTTGGCTCGTTGTTCGGATCCATTGCTGCGTTGATGTTCGGACCAAGGACGAGCGCTTCGCCCCAATAAGCCATCGCCAACTGAGGATCTAATCGTGATGCCTCTCGGAAGGCTCTACCGGCTTCAGCATGATTGAAGGCAAACGATAAATTAAATCCCTGGTTGATGAAGAGCTGTGCTTCTTTGCTCTTGGTCGTCACCAGGAACTGATGCTTGCCGAGATTTTGCAGGCGCGGCGCCAGGGCGCCCGTTGGCGATGGCTTATCCTGTTCGGCCGATTGTTTGTAGTGAACGTGGTTAGGGAGTGCTGAGTCGGTCTGAGCTAACGCAATATGCTGATACCCAATCAACGTCGAGCCGACGGTGCCGATCATTAGGAGAAGTCGTATGGGTCGCATGGCTGAATCCTTTCTTTGATGATTTGTTGGTTTTGGTTCGAGCGGATATTACAGCGGGTTTGGTATCTGCCCCAAGAGCTGTCAGTGCCGAGAGCCGGTATATTTCATTTCATGCCTCCTTCTTGAAGAGAAGCAACCGAACGCCCCGCTTCAGCCGCGAGCCCATTCAACTAACCAAAGAAGCCTCGTTCCGGCGAGTCGGCTGCAAGCGGCTGTTCGGGGGCGCAGGGTTAGCCGCGGAAGCCGCGCGCAAGCATTCAACTGATTCTTCTTCGACCATTCAACGAACCGGCTGACAGACGCCGCCACCCAGCTGCGCCAGAAAGGATGCGACTAGACTG
>JALZJF010000233.1 GCA_030859905.1 Acidobacteriota bacterium | reverse complement strand
GCATCGTTGTAGCGTTTGGCCTTGTGGTATGCGAATCCGAGACTGTAATGTATTTCTTCCAGCAAGGGAGAGTTTTCTGCTTTTTCGACACCAGGATCTGCGGCTTCGGCTCTCGCGATGTACAACGCTTGCTTGAAGGCGTCCTGCGCGTTCGAAAGCTCACCTAGCGTGCTATATGCATAGCCCCACCGGTAATAACCTTCCGCATCAACGACCTCTCGCTTAATTCGAGCAGCCATTTTAAATCCCACGAGGGCTTCTTTGTACTGGCGTAAACCTGAGTAGGCCAAACCCAGTTTCAGGTAAGCTATCGCATCATTGGGATTAAGCCGAATACTTTGGTTGAATGCTTCAGCCGCTTCTGCGTAACGGCCTGACGCCTGAAAAGTTACACCTTTATTGTAAAACGATTTGGCCGCTTCCGAGTAATTTGCCGAGGCGTTCGGTATCGACTCAACTAAGACGGGTTTCTCAGGGATCGGTCTTGCCTCTGGTTTGCGGTCTTCAGCTTTCGGCGGATTTCCATCCGTTGTCGGACTTGAAACGGGAGATGCCTCGCTGGCTGGTGTTGGAGGCACAAAGTCATAGCTGATCACGCCGGAAACTTTGGTCGCGCCTGACGACACTTTGGCGAGCGAGAATCGCGCCTTGCGCGCTGCGGCTTCCGCTGCAGCTCCCAGGAGCGGGTGACCCGAAGTCGCTTGAGCATTCGTAACATGTCCGTTCTCATCCACTAGTATCTGGACTTTTACCTTCCCGCTAGCTCGGGCAAGCAAGGCCACGTCTGAATACTCAGGCTTCGGAAATTCTATGGCCGCATTGCGCAGGACTTCTTCAGCAACATGTTGAACTACATTTGTCACCGGGGTCTCATCAGGAGTCGTACCGATCTCGCCTGATGTTGCTACTTGGCTGTCTGTTGCTGCAGTGCCGCTTTTGGCTGGGGCAACTGAATCTACCGGTGCGGTAACGGGCTCTCTCCTAGCGCGGGTATTCGCCGCCTCTGGCGGTAGAATACTAAAGCTTACCTGTGCAGCAGGTGCTGAAGGCTGCGGAGAATCCGTCGACGATCCACGTGCGGTTGGGAGAAGTGTCGAGGAGGTGCGTGACGCTAAGACTTCCTTGGACTTGGTTGAAGGCGCGTTGAGTTTCTGGATTGCTTGATTGTAGTAATAGCTGATAGTTCGATAGGTGGTCCCAGTTGGTTCGAAGCTAATCTTACCGTTTTCATAGACAGCGACTGAGCTACTCTTTTTCGTCCAGTTTCCCAACTGGTCAAATTCATACTTGTAAGTCTCTTTGCTGAGCATAGAACCATCAATGCTCCGTAAGATCATCTCCACGACGTTTCCTTTATCGTCATAAAGATACTGCTCCTTGCCGGGCCCGGTGCTGGCTCCCAGGGGATAGGCGACGGAGTCAATCTTTCTTCCTGTCGGATCGTAAGTTGCGATTCCGAGAAGGCCGCGCGGCCCCTCGACCCAGTTGCCATCCTTGACAATCATCTTTGTGGTTTCCACTCGAACGCGCCGGACGGGCCCATTCAATCTATCCTGCTCACGATTACCGCTCTCTGCTGCGACAGAAACTGGGATTCGAGACGCGTTATCTTGAGCGAAGCTACCTCGAGTGAGCCCGAGTGCCAAGCAACAAAACGCCAGGGTGAATGTAAGAGCTTTTGTCATGGAGGGCTCCTTCGGGGCTTACCTGTCGTGCAGGATCATGGTTTTATTTGATTCAAGTTTAATTTGATTCAAATCCGATTGTTTATTGAGTCGCCGCTTCACCTGAAAAGAGTTCGGTCAAACTCGAAAGCAGGGACGAATTTCGCTGTGGCTTTGATGGTGCTTTCTCGGAAGACACCGGCGGCGACGTGGGAGCGTAGCCACCGGACTAACGAATTTGCGGTTGATTTCCCTGCGGGTCGGAATCGGGAGCCGACGTCTCAAGAACAATTACGAACGGGAGCAGAACTCTCGTGATACGACTAACCTTCGTTCCTGTATGCCTTTATATACCCGTTGCGAACAGGTGTCAACGGCACAGAGCATGAGTCGTCGCCCCCATCCAAGCACCCGTGTCGTCGGCCCTACTCAAAATCGAATTAAACCTCAGACCTCACGACTAGGAGCAGTTGCTCACACCTCGAGTGTTGAACTAAAGCAAATGACCCAGCTTCTCTTTCTTGGTCCGCAGGTAGCCGGCTGCTCTTTCGGTCGGTTCTACTTGAATGGAAACCCTTTCGACGATCTTCAATCCTGCCTCTTCGAGGGCGCGCAATTTAAGTGGATTATTTGAGATCACCCGAACCTGGCACAGACCCAGGTCGAATAAAATTTCAGCACATTGCCTGTAATCACGCAGATCGACGGCCAGGCCTAGCTGCTCATTAGCTTCAACCGTGTCAGCGCCCTGGTCCTGAAGTGCATAAGCTCGGATCTTATTAAGGATACCGATGCCCCGTCCTTCCTGTTGTTGGTAAACTACCGCCCCCCGGCCTTCGTCCTGGATCATTTGCATGGTCCGGTGGAGCTGCGCCCCGCAGTCACATTTTGTGGAATTGAAAACATCCCCGGTCAGACACTGCGAGTGGATCCGTACCAGTGTGGGGACCTCGCGACGCATTTCCCCTTTAAAGAGAACGACAAATTGCTCATCACTTATCAGTGAGTGATAGCCGGCGATTTTGAACTCACCCCATCCGGTAGGTAAATTAGCCACGGCCACTCGCTCCACCGAAAGAATGGCAGTCGGCTCTGCACACGTAGCTGTTGAAGGTTCCATCAAATGCGTTCTCAACTTCTGATGCCATTACCTTGCGAGGAGTGCACAATGCGCCTCGGGGTTCTCGAGTAGGATTTGGCCGTAACCTAATTATAGAAGCAAGCGAAGGCAGCTACAAGGCAGTACCCTCACTTGGTAGTGATGCAGTTTAGAGTTCATAACATCAAGCTTTAGCTTGCGTGGCGAAGCGGCAGCCTAAAGGCTGAACTCTGAACTTCCGGCTTCAAACTGCATCAGTACCCCTCACTTCTTCGATGACGCAAGAGATCCAGTCTCGAGCCCGGTTTCGTTATCATATTTATGAAACGAGATCGGCTTTCCAGCGTGTAAAGCCCTACTGAGCAGAACCGTAAGTTGCGGTTGCGCCATTTCAGGAGGGGCGTGTATGCTCTCTTCTAGTAGGCTGGCGACTCCAAAGAGGTAAGTTCACCCTGATGTCCACGAAACTCAACCTGGCTGGCAAACCCTTTAACAATCGTGCGTTGCCATGGACTGTGACAATTCTGATAGTCTGCGTTTCCCTGGTGGCTTTTGTCTTTATTATACGTGCGACTGCCCAGGCGAACGCGCAGTCCAAAGCTGTCCAAAGCGACATCAATAAACTTAACCAACAGGCGCAAGCGTATCAGAAGCAAGCCGAAGCGGTGCGAACCGCGCTGACGACCGAGCAACTGAAAACCCTAACGGCCGCGCACGAACTAGTCGATCGCAAGCGCTTTTCGTGGTCGCGTCTATTAGCAGATTTGGAAGCTGCTTTGCCCGGAAGTGTAAGAGTCACCCGCATCAGTGTTCGGGATGTTGCTACTCGAGGTGATCTGACGCTTGCAGAACTGGGCCTCGCCGTGGTTAGCAGAGCACCTTCCACGATAACTGAAATGATTGCGGAGATGGATCGAGCAGGTATTTTTCAGGCGGAGTTGCGTTCTCAAAATTTGCAAAAAGGAAGAGGAGAGAGCGGCACTGAATATGAACTATCTGTGATTTACCGCCCGCCCGCCGGTTCTGCATCTTCCGATGATGACCCTGATGCTCTCGCTGCAGTTGAGAGTTCGGCCAGCCCTTCAGAAGGGAGCCCAAGATGAGCGAGGAATTAGCCGGGACTACCCCGCCAACACGTCGCCACGATATCAGGATGAAACTTCAGCGCATCCGGAAGTCGCGCAGAAGCGGCATGCTTGGCCCGGCCGAGATTATCGCGTTCGGGGGGAGTGTAATAATCCTTCTTACAGTCCTCTTCAGCTACTTCTATTTTTTCATGCCCGCGCGATCCCATCTCCAGGGGCGCCAGTTAGAACGCTCGCGCTTACAGGACCAGTTACGTAGCTCCAACGACTTGATGCGCCAGGGACAGGGTACTCAATCTACCGTCGACAAGATCACTGAGAGCCTGACCAATTTCGAGGACAATCGCCTGCCGAACCGTAATCAGGGTCGGATGAGTCTATATGATGAACTCAACCAATTGATCCGCAAGAATGGACTGCGCAACACTTCAGGGCCGTCGTATACCGCGCTTGAGTCCCTTGATTCGACGAGAAGCACCACCGGGTCAAAGTCAGCAAGCGCGAAGTGGCAGAGTGTTTACCCCGGGATTGGCGTCAGTCTAACTGTCGAGGGATCTTATCAGAACCTGCGCCGGTTCATTCGCAGCCTCGAGGCGAGCAAACAATTCATCATTGTCAACGCACTTGAACTGGAAAGAGCGACTGAAACGAATACTGCCGATAGCGCTTCAACCAGCGGGGCCCGCGGCTCGCTCGTGAGTCTACGTTTGGATATGGCGACTTACTTTCAGCGTGCGAACGGTGAGAGCGGCGCTGTTATGCAGTAGAGCACTGATTATGCAGACCACCGACATCAACAATCCGGGTGAGCGTAAAAAATTGATCTGGGCGCTGGCGCTTGGTTTGGTGGCAATTCTTTTTCTCTGGTGGACTTTCTTCGGCTTTGGAGGAAGCTCGAAGCCGATAGCCAATCGGAACACTCAAAATCCTAATTCCGCGCCGGGAAACCGGGCGGCAATCAATCCTGCACCCATCCAGCGGGGCGACGAACTAAAGACTCCCCCACTCGAGCAGCTGCGTCCAGTGTACTACGCGGTGTCCCCGCCCTCCTCAACAGAGGCCAGACGCAACATATTTATCTACTCCCAAAAGCCACCGGTGGTGGCCGTGACCTCGGGCCCTGCCCCGACTCCAGCCCCCCCGCCTCCGGTGCTGGTGGCTGCCCTTTCACCCTCAAGTGTCTACGCCCGAACCGGCGATTTTACAATCGAAGTCACCGGTGACAGGTTTACACCGGAGGTGCGCGTAACTGTTGACGGACGCGAACTGCCGACGCGATTTGTAGGCCCGCAGCAGTTGTCTGCGACTGTGCCGGCGGCAATGATTGACAACGCCGGCGCCCGTCAAGTCTTAGTAAGATCTCCAGATGGCAAGCTCTATTCAAACGCCACCGTGCTTAATGTGAATCCGCCGCCGACTCCGAATTACACATATATCGGAATTATTGGCACGCAGAAAAGGCTGGACACCGCGATCCTTCAGGACAAAGGTAGCCGGGAGATACTTAACGTGCAGCGGGGTGATGTTCTTGGTGGAAGGTTCCGCTTAACCAGCATTTCGGACACCGATCTCGTTCTCATTGATACGACGCTAAAGATCAGACACACCCTGACAATGACAAGCGATCAGAGCAAAGGATTTGGTCCGCAGTCCCGTCCGACTCCGAAAGTTGATAGTGAAGATGATGAGCCTTAGCCGAGGACCCCACCACAAGATATGCCGTCTGCTGATCTCTTGCCGGCAAGTCGCTGAACGCCGCGATTGCCCCCGCTCGCGGTCTGCTGAGGCCGGTTATACTCTGGTTGCGCTCCTAGCCTTAATGACGCTGCTTGCGCTCTTCGCGACCGCTGCAGCGCCGAGTCTTCGCCAACAAGCCCAACGCGAAAGGGAGAAAGAAACCATTTTTCGGGGAGAGCAAGTCGCGGACGCCCTACGCGTTTACTACCTTCACCGATCCACTATTGTGGGCGGCGTTAGCGTTCAATCTCTTCCCACATCAATCGATCAACTGCTCGAAGGAATTCCTGTGCAGGGAGGTACAAAGAAGCGTCAGATCTTGCGCGTCAGTGCCGCCCGCGACTCGCTTTCAACTTCCGGTGAGTGGCGACTAGTGCGGCCGCTTTCGCAATATCTGATCGACTTCCAACGCTCGGTAATGGTCTATGCGGGCAACTCCCTGCCCCAGCCTCAACCTCCACAAATGGCGCGGTTACAAGAGTTTGCAGCCCCGCCACTCATCAACTTAGTAGGGACAGAATCGGATCGCCCCACGCAAAACGAGGGAGATTCATCGGCAGATTCGAGTGGCCCTTTTGTCGGCGTAAGCAGTCGTAGTGAAATGAATTCCGTTCTCCACTACTACGGGATTGATCGTCACGATCAATGGATCTTCACACCGCTCTTCAGATAACACTTTCATCGCGACTGGCATTTATTGTCACTCGAGTTTTAGCTTTTCTCCACTATTCCCCGATCACGCACAGCTTCACCAACTGCATCAATATTCGATCGACATTGGATCATTCTTCTCGTCAGACATCATGATGAAGAGGGCAACGCCGCCGGCGTTGACGCGCTACTTTACCTGCTGAGTGAAGCGGAAAAAGTTTTCACTAATCGTAATAAGTTGTTGACATCCGCGTCATTTGCGTCTATATAGCAAGATGTTGTGCGCCGTTTACGCTAGCCCACAAGACCAAACAAAGCACAGCATCTTGTGGTGAGGAAGGAAAACCCAAACTCGAAAAAGAAAGAAGGAGCACATTAAAGCTATGGCAACTAAAAAAGGTGGAAAGAAGTCCGCAGCGAAAAAGGGTGGCTCAAAGAAGGGCGCGAAAAAGGGCGGAACCAAGAAGGCCGCAAAGAAGAGATAGGTCGAACCAGCAGGTTACATCAGCAAGGTTCAGTTGGCGCACAGCAACTTCTGAGGGCTCTCAGCCTTCTCAAAAGGGAACGACGAATACTTCAACGAAGTTCGTCGTTCCTTTCCTTTTTTACTTAGAGGGGACTCGTGGTCTGGCCGATGTCCTCCAAGGATCAAGTCTCTCATTGAGAACTGCTGTCTTATGATCAGAGTGGCGCTGGTAGTGCCTGAAATTCCGCCCAACACATGGACAAGAGGAGTGTTATGCTGAGATAGATACTAAGCTCTCAAGTTTCCCTCAGAGAGGCTGATCGGACCTGTGCAAACGTATGATTGAACAACGAAGAGATATTCGCAACCTCGCCATTATCGCTCACGTGGATCACGGCAAGACAACTTTGGTCGATGCCATGTTGCGGCAATCCGGGACATTTCGGGACCACGAGCAGGTGCGCGACCGGGTGATGGATTCGATGGATTTAGAACGAGAGCGTGGCATAACCATAATGGCCAAGAACACTGCCGTACGTTATCACGACTTTAAGATCAATATCGTAGACACTCCTGGCCACGCGGATTTTGGTGGTGAGGTGGAGCGGGTATTGAAGATGGTTGATGGCGTGATGTTGCTGGTAGACGCCGCGGAAGGATGCTTGCCTCAAACGCGATTTGTGCTCCGCAAGGCCCTGGAGGCTCACCTTCCCGCAATCGCCGTCGTGAACAAAATCGATAGACATGACGCGCGACCGGACGAAGTGGTTGACGAAATCTATGAGCTGTTCCTTGATCTCGACGCGACCAACGAGCAAATTGAGTTTCCCATCCTCTACTCAATTTCCCGAGACGGAATGGCGAAGAAACGTTTGACTGACCATTCAGAGGATCTGCGGCCATTGTTTGACCAGATTATAGAGACCATTCCAGCGCCCCAGGCGCTACGAGATGACTCACTCCAACTCCTGGTGGCCAATCTTGATTACAACGACTACGTGGGGCGTCTGGCCATCGGCCGCATTTTCTCCGGCGAATTGGCGATTGGCGATCAGGTGGTAGTTGTTAAACGCGACGGTTCGATCAAGAAAGTGCGAATTGCGCAACTTTATGTTTTCGAGGGACTCAAGCGCGAACCCGTCGAGCGGGCCGGTCTGGGAGAGATCGTGGCGCTGGCTGGTTTCGAAGATATCGAGATCGGCGACACAATCACCTCGGCTGACAATCCGCAGCCGCTCCCGGTAATTGCAGTCGACGAGCCCACGATCTCGATGATCTTCAGCGTGAACAATTCCCCCTTTGCCGGAAAGGAAGGACGCTTCGTGACCTCGCGCCAACTCCTGGAGCGGCTTGATAAAGAGACTTTGGGCAACGTCGCGATACGCGTCGACTCAACCGAATCGCCCGACCAGTTTAACGTTTCCGGACGAGGCGAACTGCAACTTGCCATTCTGATTGAAATGATGCGTCGCGAAGGATATGAACTACAGGTATCGAAGCCGGAGGTAATCACCAGAGAAACGAATGGCCGGACCCTCGAGCCGATTGAGATGGTGGTGATCGATTGTCCGGAAGAGTTCATTGGGGTCGTAACCGAGGCACTCGGTCGCCGCAAGGGTCAAATGACCAAGATGGTGAATCACGGAACGGGTCGCGTGCGTCTCGAATTCGACACGCCCTCCCGCGGCCTGATCGGCTTTCGCAGTGAATTCCTAACTGAAACAAAGGGGACGGGCCTGCTCAACACGATGTTTCTGCGCTGGGATGAATGGCAGGGAGCTCTCAGAGGTCGTTCTACCGGTTCTCTGGTTGCTGATCGGACTGGCGAAACAACTACCTATGCGCTTTACAACCTGCAGGAACGGGGCTCGCTTTTCGTCCGTCCTGGGACCAGAGTTTATGAAGGGATGGTTCTGGGCGAGAACGCCCGGACTGTCGACCTTGACGTAAACGCGATCAAAGAAAAGAAACTGACCAACATGCGGGCTGCCAGCGCAGATGAGGCGATGCGTCTTGTCCCAATAAAAGAACTCTCACTAGAACAGGCGCTCGAATTCATAGCCGCCGATGAGTTGGTGGAAGTCACTCCCAAAACGATACGTCTGCGCAAGCGCGTCTTGCGCGCGAACGAAAGGCCAAAGCGAAATGAGTCTTAGCCGGAACGCGTTCTAAAGTATCCGTAACGTCAATGTTCTTGTTTGAAACCAGGATCTATCCCCTTACTGACGCGCGGCTCTCAGGGTTGTCTCATGCTGAGCAGGTAGTTAGGCTCAGCGACGGCGGCGCGAAATTAATTCAACTCCGCGAAAAGAATCTGACGCCGGGCGAGTTTTTTAAACAGGCGGAAGCGGCCTTACTTATCGCCCGCCAGCGCGGCGTACGGATCGTAATAAACGATCGGGTAGATATCGCTCTAGCCCTCGAAGCTGATGGTGTTCATCTCGGTCAGGAAGACTTCCCACCAGAAGCTGCTCGCCGCCTACTTGGTGACGGAGCAATCATCGGCGTCTCCACTCACAATGTTGAACAGGCCCGGCGCGCTGCCAAGTTGCCGGTGAATTACCTGGCAATCGGTCCGATCTTCGCCACTTCCTCAAAGCAAAATTGCGAACCCCTGCTCGGTTTAGACGGTTTGCGGCAAGTACGCGATGCTACTGGCAATTTTCCCATCGTTGCGATCGGAGGCATAAGCCAAGAGAACGCCCTGGAGGTCTTGGAATCTGGCGCTGATGCCCTGGCTGTGATTAGCGCACTGCTGGCACAGCCTGACGAGGTCTCTGAGCGCACCAAACGGCTTCTTGCTCAGGCTCTGAATGCACACAAAAAACGGGATAAACAGATTTGACTTGCGTTTAATGAGTTTATGCGCGAGAATCCCTTTAGATTTGCGGGCGTCAAGGATTCCGCCTCCAGCTACCTACCTTAAGCAAACGCCTTTTCCCCTTTACAACGCACTCAAATGGAGTCAATGCCAGTATGAGCTTCTTCGACCTGCCTCCCATTCTCGAGCGAATGCTGCTGCTGTCTGACAGGATCAGTGACCTCAACTTCTCAGTTGGCCAACTCCCTCAGGTTGAGATAAATGGAAAATTGACTCCTGTTCAGCCGCTGGGAATGCAAAAGCTCTCACCCTACCAAACAGAGATAATCGCAATGACGCTGCTTAACGGGAATCCCGCAGCTGCCGAGCGACTCTCTCAGACTGGTACATCTGATCTGAGCTATTCGCTGCCCTCCCGGGCACGCTTTCGGGTAAATATCTTTCAGCAGCGAGGTGTGTACTCGATTGTGATGCGGGTTATCCCCACTGATATCCCGACGTTAAAGTCTCTTGGTTTGCCTCATCACCTCGATAAGATTGCCGATCTTAGGAATGGACTGGTTCTTGTTACCGGTCCTACAGGGTCCGGTAAGAGTTCGACCCAAGCGGCAATCATTGACGTGATCAATGAGAAAAAGCAGTATCACATTGTGACCATTGAGGACCCCATCGAGTATTTGCATGTGCACAAAAACTCGACGATCAACCAACGCGAAGTTGGCTATGACACGAGGGATTTCCCATCAGCGCTGCGTGCGACCCTTCGTCAGGCACCCAAAGTTATTCTGATCGGCGAAATGCGCGACTTTGAGACAACGGAAATCGCCCTCGAAGCCGCAGAGACCGGTCACCTAGTGCTCTCTACCTTGCACACCATCGATGCCTCGAAGACCGTAGACCGGATCATTGGGCTCTACCCAAAAAATGAGGAACCTGTTATTCGCACACGGCTGGCGCAGACATTTCGCTACATCATTTCCCAAAGGCTAGTCCCCCGAGCAGATGGTCGGGGACGCATTGCCATTGCCGAGATTCTTAGATCAAGCCCCCGCACTCGGGAGTACATCGAAGCCGGAGAAGCGGACGGAAAATCTCTCCTCGACGCCATGCGCGACGGCAAGCTGGATGGAATGCAGGATTTTGATTCCGTGATCATTGAGTTGATCGAGGCCCGCGTGATTTCGCTGGAAGATGGACTGAGTTTCGCCACTAACCAGAACAATATGCTCCTCTCGCTTAAGGGCCTAACTGCTGCTCAAGATTTCGTGGGCCTGGATGACAATTCGATTCCGTTAGGTGCTTCATCAGCATCCCGTTCAATGCTGGGCCTAATTGAATAGCTCAAATTAAACTCCGTTATGACACTACCATGATTGTTATTTGCCCAAAGTGCTCGTCGCAAATTCAGGTCGGAGGAACCGGCTTGGAGCAGCCTTCAAGTATTCGCTGTCTCAAGTGCAATACTACTCTCAACTCCGTTCCTGTCAGTCCGGCTTCTGAGAAAAGTGCTCTGACGGTTGGTCGGTCTCCCTCAACAGAGCCGCACCGGTTTCAAGCTCGCGTGCCGGCCCCGCTCTTCGAGTTGGAGAAGACTGCGCCAATCGAGGCGCCCAGCCCGGCGGCGCCGGTGGAGGAGATGGGCCAACTGCTTGCCAACCTGCTTAGGCAGCACGGCAGCAACAGTACCGTGGCCTCTACTTCGAGGCCGGCATGGACTCCGCGTAAAGCGTTGGTTTGCGCAGGCCAATTACATCGCGAGGCTATCGCCCGACAGCTCACACAAAATGGCTATCACGTATTTGTCGCACGGGACACCGGGCAGGCGGTAGACCGCATGCGCGAAAACCAATTAGAGGTTGTATTACTCGATCCTGAGTTCGATCTTGCCGAACATGGGGCAGCATTCGTAACGCGCGAAGTCAATGTTCTTAGACCAGCACAGCGCCGGCGTCTGTTTTTTGTCCTACTTTCACCTCAACAGCGCACCATGGATGCTCATGCTGCGTTTCTTCACAATGTGAATGCACTCGTAAACTTTAAAGAGGTTGATGATATATTCGGAATTCTTGAGCACGCGCTACGGGAATACAATGAGCTCTACAAAGAATTCAACCAGGCTTTGAATGTTGCGGCGCTCTAGCTGAAATCAGTTCGCAAGTCGTATCCATAATGGGAATGAGGGCCTTGCCTAAGGCCCTTTTTCTTTTGCCCGTAGAAATTTATAGCAGTGCGCCGGCAGAGCGAAGCGGGGCCGGCGCTTGGGAATTGCTTCCGCCTCGATCCATCCAAAGCGGTGTCGCGCTGCGCTTGCCACCGAGCCCCAAAGAGTTGACTTGTATCTGCGATGCTTTGCCTGCTCGCCTTTATTTCTGGTTGCCTTCCGGCTGTCCGGGGATTCTGTAATTTGCTAAGCTTGGCGCATTCGGGAACGCAGAACTCTCTCATCTCTCGACAGGAAGTAATCGAATGGCAGCAGAAATACCTACCGAAGCAGTTCCACAATCCGCGGCAACGATTGCGGTTCATGGAGGAGAGCGACCGGAAGAGCAACCTTTCGGCGCGGTGGTCTCGCCTGTTTTTCATTCAGCCACCTTCAGTTTTCAAAGCTTCGACGAAATGCGGCGTTATGCGCGCGGTGAATTGCGGGAGGCCTACTTCTATTCGCGCTACGCAAATCCAACCGTCGCCGAGGTCGAGAGGAAGATTGCCGAGCTTGAAGGCGCCCAGGCTTGTGTTGTTACCGCATCCGGCTCGGCCGCTACTTTTTGCGCTTTGGCCGCCGCGTGCGAGGCGGGCGATGAAGTGGTTGCATACGATTCGATTTACGGGGGAACGGTAAAGATCCTAACCACGTTGCTGAGAAAATTTGGCGTTCAAGCGCGCTTTATTAGCTCTGCCCAGGTGAGCCGCCTACCTGAAATTGCGGGAGAACGAACGCGAGTCTTCTGGTTCGAAACACCGGCAAATCCCATCAATCGAATTGTTGATCTTAATCAAGTGGCCGAAGTGGCTCGGAGAGCCGGCTTCCTTTCTATCGTCGACAATACATTCGCGACTCCAATTCTGCAGAAGCCGATTGCTCATGGTATTGATGCGGTGATGCACAGTGCCACAAAGTATCTTGGCGGTCACTCGGATTTGACAGCCGGCGCGGTTGCCGGAACGAGGGCCTTCGTCGACCGAGTCAGGCAGATGGCCGTTTTGGTCGGTGCGACACTGGATCCTGCCGCGGCTTATTTGCTTTCTCGTGGAATCAGAACGCTGGATCTTCGGGTGCGCGCATCCTCTGAAAATGCAATGAAGCTGGCCCAAACCATGAGGAGTCACGCGAAAGTGGCTCGAGTCTACTATCCCGGTCTCGAGGACGATCATGGGCATGAATTGGCAAAGCAACAGATGCGCGGCGGCTTCGGAGGCATTGTGGCAATCGACCTTGTAGGCGGAGAGCGCGAGGCGGAAAAGCTATTTGATTCGTTTCGACTCATTCGCGCGGCCCCGTCGCTGGGCGGAGTCGAAACCCTGGTCAGTTATCCACTTTATTCATCACACTCAGGTTTTTCGGAAGAGCGGCTTCGCGCTGCTGGAGTTTCCTCGGCAACTGTGCGTTTTGCCGTCGGGATAGAGTCGGCAAACGACCTAATCGCCGACGTCACTCAGGCACTGGACAAGATCTAAGACTCTGATGGCCCACGTGGAATCTACCGCAACCGGGGTTAATCCTACAGCGCCCCACGCGCATGAACGCGGACGCGCTTCAGACAGTCGCCGTCGCCTGAGCGTAGTGTTGGTGCTGACGGCGATCTATATGGTTGCCGAGGTCGTGGGTGGTTTGTGGACAGGATCCCTGGCGCTGCTAGCCGATGCTGGCCACATGTTAACCGACGTGGCAGCACTTGGCCTGGCTTTGATTGCCGCCTGGTTTGGCGCTCGTCCCGCCACGTCCAAAAAGACGTTTGGCTACCACCGTCTCGAGATACTTGCGGCGTTGGTTAACGGGGTGGCGCTGGTGGTCATTTCGTTACTGATTTTTTACGAAGCCTATCAGCGCTGGTCATCGCCACCGGCTGTCCGGGGCGGCCTGGTGATGTTCATAGCTGCGGGCGGACTGTTAACAAACTTAATCTGCGCCTGGATACTACACATCCCTGACGAGGTAGATCTCAATCTTCGCGGCGCGTGGCTGCATGTAATTAGCGACGCGCTGGGCTCAGTGGGAGCGATGGCTGCTGGAGCCATCATGTGGCTTTACGGCTGGTATCCGGCGGATCCGCTATTTAGCGCGCTGATCGCTGTTCTCATAGTCTGGAGTTCGTGGCGATTAATCCGAGAGGCTACTAACGTACTTCTCGAGGGAACCCCTGCGCATATTAATCTCGCAGCGGTTGAAGAGGCGATCATGCGAACGGAGGGGGTTGACGATGTCCACGATCTGCATGTCTGGACGATAACCTCGGGACGCGAAGCATTAAGCGCCCACGTAATACACGGGTACAGTATCTCTCAACCGGCACTTCTCAAAGAACTGCGTACGAAACTGCACGATCGTTTCGGTGTCGATCATCTGACAATTCAGATGGAGACCCCAGACTTTGAAGACGAGACATTTCATTTTTGCCACGCCGGAACCGCGTGTTTTCGATCCCAACGCGACTGATTGTCAGCCGGCAGTCGGTGGACATTGAACAGGACAGTGGACAGTATTCAGTTCGGGCGTGAACAGTTTCATCACCGGCAACTGACCACTGACCATTGACAACGACAACTGAACTCTGACAACTCCCCATATGGAAATAGGGCTCCTGCTAAGTCTTGATCGTCGTGAACAAGCTGCGTTGCAAGCGGCGCTGGTCACTCACGGTGCGCCTGACTGTCTCGTCACTCTGGCTTTAACCGGCGCTTGCCGGATTTCGTCATTGGCTGAAGCTCACAAGCTTCGTAACTGGCTTGCCGGGGCGCGCACGGCGGGCAAGACGAACTTTGCCTCTCTGCGCGTAATCGAGCGGGCCCTGATGCAATTCGGCTTGTGAGCGTGATCCTGCGAAGTTAGTGACCGCTGCTTTCAGCCTGGCGAAATCCTTCCAGAACGGCGAGCGAGTAGCGACCCGGTCCCAACTGGGAAAGCATACGACCGGAATCTCTGCGGTAGATCGGTATACCCCTTGAGTGATGAGTGGCCTCGACGCCTGTCAGAACGGGGAGGGTAGCGACCTGGTCAACCCGGAATTCATTTGATAAATCATTGATTGTCTCTACTATCCGCACTAGAATCAGGTCACCTGGTACGCAACTAACAAGGAGAGTCGACTTGAGAATTAGAATGATCGCGACCTGCGGTTTGGTTTTTTTTCTTAGTGTGCTTGTCTCGGCCCAACACCGAGGTCCCCAGCAGGCCAGCCCCGCTGGGGTGGAAGAGGCGGTGCAAAGCACTGGGGAGCAGGCGGTAGGTCTGATCCAGGTGGCCGTCGCGTTGGATGGCCGGGGCACTCCCGCGCTTGAGGGAACCTTGCGCACCACGGCTTTGCATGGCGCGCCGGACACTCCAGTGACGAACATTCGGCTAGTGATTAGAAATCTTGGTCCACTGCCCTACAGTTATGTTTCCGGACTGGTAACTTTCTACGATGCCTCAGGTGTTCGCTGCGGTGAGGGAATATTTAAAGCTGACGAGCTGCTGGCGAATGAGTCTGTGGAAACCGACACTCCCGGCATTCGCATTAGATGTGCCGCCACAAGCTGGCGAATCGTGGCGACAAACCTCCTCCCACGCTTGTCACCGGGAAACACAGGAGTAGAAACGGCAGCGAGGCCCTCAAACCTCATAATCAGCGTCGACGGCGAGGAGCATCCAATTCAATTGAACCGACCAATGGTTTTAAATTTAGGCGAGCGACAGCGAACTATAATCGTGCGGCAGAGTCCTTAGCTCTGATTAACGGTTATGCCCCGTTGCCTGATTTAAAAATGTGCGCGAAACGTGGTTGCTTGACGACGAAATTCGACAGTTCTAGGATTAGAGGACAGCAAGACAACTAACGGATCAAGGAGTAATTCATGGCTGAGAACCAGGATAAAAACAAGTGCACTCACCCGGCATGCGATTGTCCGCGCGAAGAAGGCAGCAAGTATTGCGGCGAGTACTGCGAGAATGCGGAAAAGTCTGGTGTCATTGAGATCGGATGCAGTTGCGAGCACGACGGCTGCCGCTAGCAAGTGCGCAACAGGCGCCGCTCACTCTCCGCCGATAAACTCTCGTTTTAAAGACGCCGTGGCCTTCCCTCCCTGGCAGCCCGTCCCTACTCGTTTGACGAAAATTTGCAACTCTACCCTCGTTCACTGGGCGACGACGTTGCTGAAAAAGCTCACATTGCGTAACGACTTTAGAGGCGGAGGCTGGTTCACAGTCAAAGTCCTGTAGGATAGAATTCTTGCCGTATGAGCAATTTCGTGGAAATGCCCCGCACTCGCCCGCGGACCTCCGCCTCCGATAGCGACGTACTTGCTCGTCTGGGCGGGATTGTAGGGCCAGACAATCTCTTAGTTGAGCCCGATCGAGTCGAACCCTACGGACAGGATGCAGTGAAAGAGAAGTTTCCACCTGAGGCGGTAGTTTTTCCACGTACGACAGCCGAGATTTCCGCGATTCTGCAATTGGCAAACGAGGCCCGTTTTCCAGTTACCGCACGCGGTGGCGGCGTTGGCTATACCGGAGGGGCAGTTCCCGTTCAGGGGGGAATCGTCCTGGGGACTGATCGCATGAATCACATTAAGGAGGTAAGCCCGGATGATCTCTACGCGGTGGCCGAACCCGGTGTTACCACCTACGCCCTGCAGCAAGCGGTTGAAAAGGAAGGGCTCTTTTACCCTCCTGATCCCTCGTCTTACAAGGACTCTTTCATCGGTGGCAACATTGCTGAGAATGCCGGTGGCATTCGCTCGGTCAAGTATGGAGTAACCAGGAATTACGTATTAGGTTTGGAAGTGGTGATGCCCCGAGGGGAAGTTATTCGTACCGGTGGCCGCACCAGCAAGAACGTGGTCGGATTTGACCTCACTGGTTTGCTGTGCGGTTCGGAAGGGATGCTCGGAATCATCACCGAAGCAACACTTCGTTTGTTACCGCTTCCTGAAGCGACGGGGACAGTACGGGCATCCTTCAAAACAATGCGCCAGGCCTGCGCGTGCATTCCAGGATTCACCCGCGAGCGGGTAACACCGGTGGCTTTGGAAGTTCTGGATCGCAAGTCCATTGACGCGGTCGAATCGGCGTTTGCGTTTGGTCTTTCCCCCGCAGCGGCTGCCCTGATGCTGGTGTCGGTTGATGGCACTGTGGAGGACACCGAACGGACCTTGAGCATAGTAGAACGAGTATTGCGTCACGGAGGCGCCTTTGATCTGGTGCGCGCGCGCGCGAAGGCTGAGGAGGACCGTCTTTGGGACGTGCGTAGGGCCCTTTCGCCGGCAATTAGGAGATACGGAACCTTAAAGCTCAATGAAGACGTGGTTGTGCCTCGCTCGCGTGTGCCGGACCTAATCGAGCGGGTGGAAGAAATAGGTCGTCGCTTCGATACTTTTGTGGTCAACTTTGGTCATGCTGGCGACGGGAACATTCACGTCAACTTTATATGCGACCGCGAAGATCGGGAGGCAGTACGCCGTGCTCGCGAGGCGGTGAAGGAAATGTTTTCCGTCGCCATAGAGCTGGGCGGCACAATCAGTGGTGAACATGGCATCGGCTACGTGAAAGCGCCATACCTGGACATGGCGCTGGACCCCGCCACCATAGACACTATGAAGCGAATCAAGCAAACCCTCGATCCCAACAACATCCTTAACCCCGGAAAGATGTTTGTATAGATCTC
>JALZJF010000164.1 GCA_030859905.1 Acidobacteriota bacterium | reverse complement strand
CTGCTGACGGCCCGCGCACGGAAACGGACTCGATCACGTCAGGATAGAGCGTTCCCTGCACAAGGTGGGAAACTCCACCCAGTCTATTTGCTTCTCGCTCGAAGACATCGATGAAGACCTTGCCAATACTTTTACGCTTCTCTTCCGGATCGGTCACTCCTTTGAGCGCCTCCAGAAAAAGATGCCCGGCCCGCACTCCGGTAATATTCAAATTCATTGACTGTTGGAGCAAAGTCAGGGTCGATTCAAACTCTCCTCCGCGCAAAAGACCATTGTCGACGAAAATACAAGTCTGTCTTTCCCCGATTGCTTGATGGACAAGGGCCGAAGCAACTGTGGAATCGACTCCGCCTGAGAGACCGGAGACGACGTTTCCCTTCCCGCCAAGCTGCTCGCGGATGCGAGAGGTTTGCTCTTCGATCACTGCTGCGGGTGACCAATCTCCCCGACACTCACAAACGGAGAAGAGAAAGTTGCGCAGCACTTGTGCGCCCAATGGCGTGTGAGCTACTTCCGGATGAAACTGCACGCCGAATATTCCGCGGCTGGCGTCCTCAAAGGCATTCAACGCATCGTCTGTAATCGCAGTCACTTGAAATCCAGGTGGCACACTGGTCACATGATCCCCGTGACTCATCCAAACATCCATTTCGCCGGGGAGTCCCGTAAACAAACGACTGTTGGGGGCAATTACCTTTAGCCGCGCGTAGCCAAACTCCCGGCTGGGAGAAGACCGCACTTCGCCGCCCATTTCAAAAGCCAGAACTTGCAGTCCGTAACAGATTCCGAGTATTGGGCAATCGACCGTTTCCACCAGACTTGATGCCGGCCTTGGTGCTCCTTCCTGGTAAACGGAGGCTGGACTACCCGAGAAAATCATCCCTCGCGGTCTCCGGGCCGCGATCTTTTCGACAGGGGTACTGAAGGGCAGAATTTCGCAGTAGACTCCGGCCTCGCGAACGCGCCGTGCTATGAGTTGTGTATATTGAGATCCAAAGTCGAGTATGATGACAGTCTCGTGATGATTAGCGCTGGTCAAGCAAGATAACCTCAGATGGTTTTCGTAGTTCTAGCAGGCTGCTGAAAAACTAAGAACGATCCACGAAATCACACGAACGGACACGAAGAGAGGCCTTAGTTTGAGTCATTTCGTGTGCTTTCGTGGATCGTCTTATCATTCTTATATTGGCCCATCCCTTTTTCAGCAGCCTGCTCGGCGAACAGGATTGTTACGAGAAGTCGTGAATTATACTTTCGGGTCCGGATAACTCAAACCTCGAGGTTGCTATTTGTCGTATAGTAGTTAAAGTAGATTGAAAAGATGCTGACATTTACTTTGTCAAAGGGAATCGTTCTTTTCCTCGTCATTGCTTTCTGTGCAGCGTTAGCTGTGAATGCGGCTCATGCCCCTGCGGGAACCGAGGTAGCCCTTTCTCAACCTTTAACAATCAGGTGGCGTTACGACTCAAGTCTAACGCTAAATTTCACGCCGGCATTTGATGAGGAACGAATCTATCTTCCTCTTGCGGGAGGAACGATCGTCTCGCTGAGAGCACGGGACGGTCAACTCAACTGGCGGTCAGAAATAGGTGGGGAACTTTCGGCATCGCCGGTGGCCGACGACGTTGGGGTCTATGTGGCCTCGGAGATAGGACCAGAAAGCGGCAGGTCAGAGGCCGGAGTTCGCCGCGCAACCGGTACACTTCGTGCCCTTGGTCGCGAGGGGGGCGTGACGCAATGGATGCGAACACTGGCAATGCCACTGCGCGGTAGTCTGTCGCTCAGTGGAAACAAGCTGTTGGGGGGTGGCAGCGATGGCCGATTGCACGCTTTTGACAAAAGCAACGGCGAGATCTTGTGGACTCTGCCATACGGCGGCCGTTTCAATTGTCATCCGGTGGCGTTGAATGGAAGGGTTTACGCCGGCAATGACGACGGAAATCTGCTGGCCATCGAAGAGGCCACCGGGAAGATGTTGTGGCGCTATCGCACGAAGGGCTCGGTTCATGGGCCAGTAGCGGTTGGGAATGACACGGTCTATTTTGGATCTGGAGATGGATACCTCTACGCGGTCAGGTCAGCGGATGGCCGGTTACTCTGGCGCAAACGGACCGGCGCGGGAGTGGAAGCAGTCGCTCTGGTTGATAACGCGCTCCTGGTGGCATCGTTAGATAACTTTGTCTACAGATTTTCGCTGAGCGGCCGGCGGGCGTGGAAACGACAGCTCCCAGGGAGGATATCCGCGCAGCCGCTAACTGCCAAAGACGGTGCGCTATTTACTCCGCTCTCCAGTCCAGCGGGAGTTGTGCTCGGGCTGCGAGACGGACGGCAGGTTAATTCCCTTCCTACAGGTGAGGAGATAACGACGTCTGCTTCGCCGATTGCTGTAGGCGATGCGGTGCTTTTAACGACCGAGCGCGGTTTTCTTGCATTCGCCAAACCAAAGGAAAGCCCCAAAACGGTTATATCTGCTCCGCTTCAATCTTGGTTTCGCTGATCTCTGTACGCTTCCGGAAGACACCTACTACGCGCGAAAGCAATCCATGCAAGATATAGGAAACTACCAGCACGAGTAGGACGTGGCGGGAGTACAAGAAGATGAGCATTCCCACAGCCACAGCAAGGATTATCGTTCGCATGCTACGGCTGTGCGTCCCCACTGTTTTAAAACTAGAGAACCGAAGCGTGCTGACCATCAGCAGGCTCAGCAGTCCCACCAGCGTCATGAGAAGCACCGAATAGATTGTCGCTCTTTCTGGTCCATAGTGCAGCAGGGGAATCGGGTTGAAGTGAATTATTGCCGCTATCAATCCGCCGGCCACAGGGATGGGCAGGCCGACAAAGCTCTTTTTATCGACTTTTATTGTGCCTTCGGCAAGAATGCGTGGACGGGATGCCTGAACGTTAAAACGGGCCAGACGAAAAGCGCCACACATCAAGTACATGAACGAGAGAAACCAGGCCAATTGGTGTAAGTCGCTTCCCTCTTGCAAACTTGCGCCAAAACCCCACACATACGCCAGGACCGCAGGGGCGAGACCAAATGTGACAACGTCAGCAATAGAATCGAGCTGGACTCCGATCTCAGTTGTGGTTTTGGTCATGCGCGCAATACGGCCGTCGAGCATGTCAAAAAGAACTGCCCAACCGATTGCCTTGGCTGCGTTATCAAGATAGGTGGAAGCGTGGATGAGGTCTTGCTCTTCGCCGCCGATAAACTGAAACCCTCGCACCGCGGCCATCACAGCATAGAAACCCATACCAATATTCGCCGCCGTGAAAACCGAAGGGATGAGATACATTCCCTTCCTTAAGCCGCGCCGTTCCGAATGTTTTACTTGATGATCTAAATCCAAAGGCAGTCGCTCCTATCATTTTAGCCGGCCGATAACTGTGGTTCCTCCTTTTACTCGCATACCCGGAGTGACTAAAACCTTGACGCCTTCCGGCACTATAACATCGGTGCGCGAACTGAATTTGATCAAACCAAAACGTTCTCCCAACGCAACCACTTCTCCCTCGTGTTTCCAGCAGATAATGCGCCGCGCCAGGATGCCGGCAATCTGCTTGCACACGATCGTAATCCTGGTCCCCTCAATGGTGAGCGCGTTCTGCTCGTTCACCAGGCTGGCCTTCTCATCTGTCGCCATTAGAAACTTTCCCCTGGTGTAGGAGACGTCAGTCACCCTACCGGCAATCGGCGAGCGGTTAATGTGTACATCCAAAGGCGAGAGGAAAATACTAATCAGCGTTGACGTATCCTCACGGCCTGGCGTCAGCCGGCTCACTCGGGTGACTCTTCCGTCGGCTGGAGCAACCAAGACATTGGGATCGTCCGGGGGAACCCGCTTTGGGTCACGGAAGAAGTAAGCCATGAAGGCAGCTAGCAGTACGAAAGCAATGGCAACATACCAATAACCAACAGCCAACAGGATTATCGACAAGAAAGCTGGCGCCAGAATATACGGAAATCCTTCGCGAGCGATTCTCAAACTTCTATGCGATCCTTTATATCTGCGGCGCCTTTGATTGAAGGCTCCGGCTACACAAAAGGGGACGCGTACTGCACATCCCACGTCCCCTATCATCTCGAACCAGGAGAAGGTCGCTTCTCCGTGGTGATTTAATGGCCCAAGCTGTCGTTCTTCTGGTATTTCAAGATAATCGAGTACATCTGGTCTTTAAGAGCTAGCTTTTTCTTCTTCAGGGTAATCTCTTCCAATTGTTCTTCGTCGCTGGGGTAGGACAGAGCTGAGAGTTCACTAAGTCGCTGTTCGTACCGAGTGTGTTCTCTTGCTAATTCTCGAAACTCCGGGTCACTAGTCATCAGCTCTTCCTTCAGGCTATCCGTCGTTACAGTGTCCATAGTGCATGTCTCCTTTTAGACGATGAGCTTGGGGATGGTTGGGTGGGTTTGACGCAGTTCAAAAAACCACCATGAAATGTTCGGGCACGAAAAATGGTAGCCCAATTAACCACGCGAATCAAGCATTCCGCTTTAGTTGCTTTAGTTGAGCGCTCATAATTAGCGCGTCTTCCAGCGGGGCAGAGTAGTAACTCCGACGCCGCCCGACACCCCGGAATCCACACTTTTCATAAAGTTCCTGTGCGAGCGAGTTTCCGGCCCGAACTTCCAGAAACGCCGCTGTCGCGTGCAAGCGCTGCCCTTCCTCCAGAATACGCGCCAACAGGGCACTTCCAATGCCGCGCCGTTGATACCCTGCTCGTACAGCAACATTATTGATGTGAAGTTCATTGGCTGCCAGACGGGCGACGATATACCCGGCGATCTGATCGGTCTTGATCTGTTCCAGTGGTCCGGCCACCCGCGCGACCAGCATCAACCCTCGATTACTGCCTTGTAGCTCGGCATAGTAGGCCGCCCATCCCCAACGACTCAGGCCCGAGTGCTCCTCGATTTCTACGACTTCGAGCAGATCGTGCTCGGTCATGGTTGAGATGTAAACCGCTTCCGAACGGTCGGAGTAGGCCGAACTGGCTAAGTACATTTTAATTCTGCATCCGAAGGGCGAACATATATAGCGCTTAGAAGAAGGGCATCACCCACCTCGTGCCTCTTATACTTCTGTAGAGCCAGGGCCGCGACATGTTGACTGAGGTGGTCCTGGGTGGGCGCCAATCTCCAACCTTGAGACAACTGTGTTTCCGGCGAGCTCTCGTCATCAAAGTCAAATCCCTTCTCCCGAGCGTATGACTTTACAATATCTCGATACAGGTGTGCGCCTGGCCCCGACCATTTAAGAGTATTAAGCGAACCATATTTTTCGAGCACCTTATGAGGCAACAGATGGGCGGGCTCATCGAGGGGAGTGACGTCTTCGTCCGGTGACACGGAAAGCAGTTGCAAAAATACCTCTCCTCGACCTGCGGGTAAAAGAGCGATCGTAGCTGTTGATGGTCCCGCTGCGTGTGCCACTGCATGGAGCGTTGGTATTCCGACACAAGGGATTCGGAGCGTTGCAGCCAGCGCCTTCACAGTCGCTAAACCTATTCTCAATCCCGTAAAACTCCCCGGCCCCGAGGCGGCGGCTAGTAGATCAACGTTACTTAACGAAACTGCGGCTTCTCCCAAACTCTCATGGATATCCTGCAGCAGGCTCTTAGACTGTGAAACCTCAGAATCTCCGACGCGCGCAGCGAGCAACGTAGTTCCGCGCGTGAGGCAAACGCCTCCGCCCATAGCTGCTGTGTCGATACTTAGAATCACGGGTGCGTTGTTCAATGTATCCTCTGCGACCCAAGTAAACAGTAAATGAGAAAGTGGCTGTTTAACTCGAAACTCGAAACTCGGAACTCTAAGCTATGCGCTCGCGAAAATATGCGACTGTTTTCTCCAGCCCCTCGCGTAGTTGAATGGTGGGCGTCCAGCCGAGCAGTGCCTGCGCCCGGGTGATGTCGGGTTTGCGCTGCTTTGGATCATCTTCAGGCAGCGGCAAGTGGACCAGCTCCGACTTTGATTGGCAAACATCCACCACTTCTGATGCGAGCTGTTTAATGGTGAACTCCACTGGATTACCGAGATTCACGGGTTCATGCAAGCTGTCAGTAGTCATTAATTTGATCAGGGCCTTGACCAGATCATCGACGTAACAAAATGACCGCGTCTGTTCGCCTGCTCCATATAACGTCAACGGTTGGCCCCGCAGGGCCTGAACGACAAAGTTTGAAACGACGCGACCGTCGTTCTCCAGCATTCGCGGTCCATAGGTGTTGAAGATTCGCGCTATGCGTGTGTCAACGTGATTTTGCCGGTGGTAATCCATCATCAAGGTCTCGGCAATACGTTTACCCTCGTCGTAGCACGACCTCGCGCCAATCGGATTCACATTTCCCCAATACTCTTCCGGCTGCGGGTGGACCAGCGGGTCGCCATAAACTTCAGACGTCGACGCCTGCAGAATGCGAGCATGAACGCGCTTGGCCAGGCCCAGCATGTTGATCATGCCCATGACGCTGGTTTTTACCGTCTTCACAGGGTTGAACTGGTAGTGAATAGGCGACGCGGGACAGGCCAGGTTGTAGATCTGATCGACCTCAAGGAGTATCGGTTCTATCACGTCATGGCGGACAAGCTCGAAGTGGGGATTATCGAGCAGATGGAAAATATTCTCGCGACGCCCGGTAAAAAAGTTATCCAGGCAGATTACATCGTTGGCTTGGCTGATTAGTTGCTCACATAAGTGCGAGCCAATAAAACCTGCACCGCCGGTTACCAGTATTCTCATGATGTTATTATCAAATTGATGACTTGACTCTGCAGATGAAAAGAACACTCGGTCATCAACTGCCAGCTTTAGGGTGAGTGCCCAACTTCGATATCTGATATCCTTCTGTTCGCGATAAAGTTTCGAGATCAGATTGAACCATTTCCCTGACTAACTCATCGAACGTGTGTTTCGGACGCCAACCGAGAATCTTCTCAGCCTTAGTGGAATCTCCAACCAGTTGATCGACCTCGGCGGGTCGGCGGAAACGTTCATCTATGACCACATACTTTTGATAATCAAGGCCAACCTCGGCAAAGGCCCGCTCGCAAAACTCCCGCACGCTGTGGGGTTCTCCGGTCGCAATCACGTAGTCGTCCGGCTGGGGCTGTTGCAGCATCATGTACATCGCTTGTACATAGTCCTGGGCGTGACCCCAATCGCGTTGCGCTTCTAAATTGCCCAGTCGGAGTTCACTGGCGAGACCCAGCTTTATTTGAGCTGCCGTGTGACTGATCTTGCGGGTCACAAATTCGAATCCGCGACGCGGTCCTTCATGGTTGAAGAGAATACCGTTGACGCAGAACATGTCGTAGGCTTCGCGGTAGTTGCGTGTGAGATCGAAGCCGGCAACTTTGCTGATTCCATAAGGGCTGCGAGGATGAAAGGGTGTCGACTCGCGTTGTGGAACCTCGCTCACTTTTCCGAACATCTCGCTGGAACCGGCAAAGTAGAAGCGGCATTGCGGCCGCAGCTCTCGGAATGCCGCCAGCATATAATGAGTTCCGTTGATGTTCGTATTCATCGTCGAGAAACCATCGGCAAAACTCTCAGCCACGAAACTCTGAGCCGCGAGATGGTAGCACTCGTCGAAGTCGTAACGGCTGACGATATGGAAAATGCTGGGATAACTTTCCAGGCTCGCCGGGTGAAGGGTGATCTTGTCGAGGAGGTGAGCAATCCGCTCTGTCCTCCTTTGAGGGGCCTCCAGCGCAACGCGTCGCACGAGCCCGTGGACCTCATAGCCTCGTTGGAGCAGCTCCTCCGCCAGGTAACTACCGTCCTGACCTGTGATGCCGGTGATCAGAGCTTTTTTAATCATAGTTCGTTAGAAGTGATGAGTGATCAAATTTCGGAGTTCGGATTTTCCGAACTGATCCGATAGATCTAAATTTCGCAATCCGAAGCCAAAATTCTTTTCACATCAGCAATTCCATCCCCTACTTCTGTCAAGGAAATTATCTAAGCTGCGCGTCCACCATTTCGCACCATAGGTGTCCAATAGTTATGTGTGCTTCTTGTATGCGTGAGGTTCGCCGGGAAGGAACGCTGACCGCTATATCGCAGAGTGAGGCAAGAGGTTCGCCGGTGTCGCCAGTTAGAGCAATTGTTCGGCAACTCAGCTTTCTGGCCGCCTCCGCGGCTTTGATCACATTCGCAGATGCGCCGCTTGTGCTGAACGCGATTAAGATATCACCCTCGCTGGCAAGCGCCTGGACCTGGCGCGCGAAAACTTCTTCATATCCGAAATCGTTGCTTAGTGCGGTAAGAGCAGAGGTATCGGTGGTCAAGGCTATTGACGGCCAAGCGCGCCTGGGCAGCTCATATCTACCCACGAGTTCCGCGGCAATGTGCTGAGCGTCGGCAGCACTCCCGCCGTTGCCGCATAGTAGAACCTTGTGGCCCTCGTTCAGAGCGTTACAGATCATTTGGCCACTACGCTCGATCTCCTCGATTCGGAACTGGAGCAGGACCTGGATCGCCTCCAGATGTTCCTGCAGAGAACGCCGCAAAAGAGTTGTTACATTCAAGGTGTCTGATGCCGGCGCCTTGTCCATTTCAATTCACTCCGCCCAAATTAGGTTACGATCCGCGAATCAGCGCCGGCGTCCAACGTAAGCAACCATCGCGACCGGAAAAGTCGGGGCTGGAAATTACCATATATTCTCGGGGATCGTGAATGGTGAATCGCGAATGGCAAATGGTAAACTCTGAATCTCTTTTCGTGGTGCTTCGTGTTACTGCGTGGATCGTTTGCTGGGCCGAGTGATTAGAACGATCCACAAAATAACACGAACCATCACGAAATGAGATTCAGAAAATGGTCAAATGACAAATGGAAAATGATCAAACTATTTACCAATCACGAAATACGGTTTAGTATTTGCGGTGCGTTTAGCCTTTTACTCCTCACGTAGTCATGACTATCGCCAATTCCACTCCAATGCTGCGCCAGTACCAAGACTTGAAGCAGCAGCATCCAGGGACCTTGCTCTTTTTTCGGCTGGGCGACTTTTACGAACTCTTTTTTGAAGACGCCGTTATTGGCTCACGCGAACTGCAAATCACCCTGACCGCGCGCCACAGGGAACGCGGTGATCCGGTGCCCATGTGTGGCGTACCTCACCATTCAGCGGCCAACTACATCGCCCGTCTGGTGCGACGCGGATTTCGAGTCGCGATCTGCGAACAGACCGAAGATGCGTCGAAGACGAAAAAGCTGGTACGCCGCGAAGTAGTTCGTATCGTCACGCCTGGAACGCCCATCGACCCCCAACTTCTGGAAGCGCGCGAATCAATCTTTCTGGCCGCCGTGTGCAGCGCCGGGGAAACCGTCGGCGCCGCATTCCTCGATATCTCCACAGGTGAGTTTCGGTCCACGCAGGAAAGTGGTGCAAAGGCATGGGAAAAGATTCGAGCAGACCTGGAATCCTATGCGCCTCGCGAATTGCTCTTCCCTGCTTCGCTGACTCCCCTCATCAGATCCGGACTCTCGGGAAAGGTGCAAACAGCGACTTTGCCACTGCCCATCGAGGCCGATTCAGAATCAGACTCTAAATTAGATCTGTCTCATTTGGGCGGGAGTTCCTCAGATGGTCTCTCAAACGACCA
The DNA here is from genome assembly GCA_030859905.1 of Acidobacteriota bacterium. Classification (GTDB taxonomy): domain Bacteria; phylum Acidobacteriota; class Blastocatellia; order Pyrinomonadales; family Pyrinomonadaceae; genus PSRF01. The sequence continues at coordinate 13,562 of JALZJF010000164.1, read as the reverse complement.
GCTAATTGGCGCGACTTTAACGCCGCTCGACGATTGGCTCTGGCAGGAAGAAGGAGGCGCTACACTCTTGCGGAATCAGTTTGGTGTGCGCTCGCTTGAAGGCTACGGTCTCCAGGGCAAGCACGAAGCGGTACGGGCGGCCGGAGCGTGTTTGCGCTATGCCCGCGACACCCAACGGGCGGCTGCCGCCCACGTCACGGATCTGGTTTACTTCGAACCCCACGACCACTTGGTCCTCGATGGCGTTACCGTTCGAAACCTCGAACTGGTTGAGTCCTTAGGTGGGGCGGCGGGGCGGTCACTGCTCGACGTAATCGACGAAACAGTGACCGGAATGGGAGCCCGTCTCCTGCGGTCCTGGATGCTGCGTCCGGCGGTACGACGAGGAGAGATTGAAGCCAGACTCTCGGCGGTCGAAGATCTAGGTGCGTCACACATTTTGCGAGACAAACTCCGAGCGCTACTGAAAGAGGTTTCAGATCTCGAACGCTTGAACGGCAGAATTAACCTGGGTTCGGCGACGCCGCGCGATGTGAACTGTATTCAGAGGTCCCTGAACCAGATTCCTCATATTCGAACGCTCTTGTCAGGCGTCCAGTCTTCTCTGTTGCAGGTTCTATGTGATGGCACGGACGAGTTGCCTGAGCTGCGGGCGCTATTGGCCAGGGCGATCAGTGATGATCCACCAGCGAAGCTGAACGAGGGTGATACAATTCGAGCCGGCTACTCTGCAGAACTTGACGAACTGCGCTCAACCAGCCGCAATGCAAAGCAAATCATCGCCGCGCTGGAAGCCACCGAGCGTGGTCGCAGCGGCATCGGCAATCTTCGAATCAGATACAACAGAGTCTTTGGCTACTACATTGAAGTGTCGAAAGCCAACGCGGCCCGTGTGCCCGCGGACTACGAGCGGCGCCAGACACTCGCCAACGCCGAAAGATATACCACTCCGGAATTAAAGGACTGGGAGAAGAAGGTCCTGGGCGCTGAAGAGCGAACCATTCAGCTCGAAACCGAACTCTTTACTGATCTCTGTCGTCAGGTCGCTACCGAGTCAAAGCGCATTCAAGGCACGGCGCGGGCGCTGGCAGCAATGGATGCCCTTGCTGCTCTCGCCGAATCCGCCGTGCGACGTCGTTTCGTTCGGCCCGTCTTACATGATGGCGATGAAATTGAGATTGTTAACGGTCGCCATCCCGTAATTGAGATCTTCAACGAACACCCCTTCGTTCCCAACAGTCTCTACATGAATAACTCTACGGACCGGTTGCTCGTCATCACTGGTCCAAACATGGGCGGCAAGAGCACTGTCCTGAGACAAACGGCAATCATCTGTCTGCTGGCGCAGATGGGAGGGTTTGTCCCGGCCGACAAAGCCAGGCTGCCTTTGTTTGATCGCATCTGGACACGAGTGGGAGCTTCGGATGATCTCACGCGCGGGCGTTCCACCTTCATGGTGGAAATGACTGAGACGGCCGCCATTCTGCGCAGCGCCACACCCCGCTCACTGGTGCTGCTGGACGAAATCGGACGCGGCACCGCAACCTTCGACGGACTGTCGATCGCCTGGGCTGTGGCAGAATACTTACACGACTCCGCCGAACACGCCGCCAAAACTCTCTTCGCTACTCACTATCACGAACTGACTGAACTAGCCGAAAGACTGCCCGGTGGTCAGAACTATGAAATCACGGCTACCGAGCGCGAGGGAGAGGTGGTCTTTCTTCACCGGCTTGAGCGTGGTCGCGCTTCGAAGTCTTATGGAATCGAAGTGGCGCGATTGGCAGGTCTGCCGCCCGCCGTGTTGGCAAATGCGCGGGAGGTTTTAGCGCGACTTGAGCGTTACGAACTGGATGTTTTTGCGGAAGAGGATCAGATTCTGGAGCAGCGAACAAGGTTTGCGCAAGAAGCAGGAGCAGCTTCGGCGGCAGTCGGGGGCGCGCTGGGGAAGGTGCCGCCTGGGGCATCTGCTAACGATCGACTATCTGAAGTGACAAAACGAGCAGGCCGCAGAAAACTCGCCGCGCAAACATCTCTCTTCGATCTGGCCAATCAAAAGATCATCGATGATATTCGAAACCTGGACACCAACCACCTTTCACCTGAAGAGGCCAAGGAACTCTTGCGGAACTTGCGGGAGCGGCTGCTCTAGCTAAGCAAATAGCTAGCAAAGAGGGTTTGGTAAGGTTGAATAATTAACTTGGTGCTTCTCTCATGCTAAACTCTTGGCACGATATGACGAAGGGAGGATTACGACTGTTCATTTGAAAATGCCATCGGATTCACTCTACTCAATCCCCCTCGAACAACAAGTAGGACAATTTTTCTACATCGGTCTTCCGGGCACAGAACTCGACGCCGAATCGCGCGACCTGATCGAAGAAGTAAAACCCGGCGGGATTATTATTTTTGGCCGCAACGTCGCCAGCGCGCAACAGTTGCGGAACCTGATTGACGGGGTGCGTGAACTCCTTCCGGTTGGGCCCCTCGTGGGTATCGACCAGGAGGGCGGACTTGTCGATCGCCTGCGAAAGATTTTTACTCCCATGCCGGCGGCCCGCACTATTCGCCAGCATGGTGATCTCGCGGCGTCCCGCGCGCTGGGCCGCATCACAGGCGAAGTTCTGCGTATGTTGGGCTTCAACATGAATTTCGCGCCCGTCATGTCCGTCATGACCGACGAACGCGACCTTCTCTCCAACGGACTCTACTCACGATCCTTCGGCCGTTCTCCGGGAGAGGTCCTCGGCTATACCACGGTTTACCTGCGCGGATTGCAGGAGACGGGCATCCTGGGTTGTCTCAAACATTTTCCCGGGATTGGCGCCGGGGAGGTGGATTCACATGAGCAGATGCCGCTCGTGAAACTCTCGCATGACGATCTGATTGCCCAGGATCTCGCGCCTTATATTGAACTGTTTCAACGTCAGGACGACCGAGTGCGTTGCGTGATGGTGAGCCACGGTGGTTTTCCGAACATCGACATTCGGAAGGAGTTTGCCGGCGGCTTACTTGAGCCCGCGTCCCTGAGTCATAACATTGTCACGCGGTTGCTGCGCGAAGAGTTGGGTTACCAGCATCTGGTCGTAACGGACGACCTGGAAATGGGCGCGATCTCTCGTCACTGCGATATTAGCGCAGCCGCTATCCGGGCTTTCGTTGCCGGGGAAGACATGATGCTTATTTGCGCCCGCCCCGACGTAATTCGCCGCGGCTATCACGCGCTTCTGAAAACAGCGCAGACAGGCAAGCTCGCCGAAGGGCGTATTCGCGAATCCTTGACGCGCATCGCGGCCACTAAGGAGATCGTTCAAGCACCCCTGCCCTTCGACCTTGAACGCTTTCACGGGCTCTCAGTTGAAACCACGCAGCTTAATGAGAAACTGAACTACACATACGGAGGTACCATCTTGTGATAGTTAGAAAAGTGATACTTCCTCTCTTTTCTCTTCTGGTAATCGTGGCGATGTTCCCGGCCGGTTGCCGGCGTAAAAATGCGGCCTTCGTAATCGCACTGGGGGATAACATCCGCACAATCGATCCCATCGGTTCTCCCTCGGTTGATACGGCCAGCGAGCGCGTGCGCACGCTGATGTTCAATTCCCTGGTGAAGAAGAATGAGAAGTTCGATTACGTTGGCGAGCTGGCTTCTAACATCCAGCGCTCCGATGACGGACTGACTTATACCTTCACGCTCCATGAGGGCATTAAGTTTCATGATGGACGACCGCTCACTTCTGACGACGCCAAATACACCCTCGACCTCGTCTTGTCCAGCACCTTCGCCAAGTCGGCCAGCTTTTTTGAAGGGTCGGGAGTCAACAAGAAAAGCTACGTGACCAGAGTTGATGCGCCCGATGCAAAAACTTTGGTCGTCACCCTTACAAAGCCGTGGGTGGGATTGCTTACCAATCTCGTTCCCGTAGCGATTATCCCGAAAGACAGTTATGCCGGTCAGAAAGATCATCCGCTGGGCTCAGGTCCATTCAAGTTTGTGCGTTACGACAATTCGCAGCAGGTGGTCGACCTGGAGGCCTATCCAGAGTACTGGCAAGGACCGGCCAAACTTCCGGCTCTCAGAGTCCGTGTGATTGCCGACATCAATGCGCTCCAGGCAGAACTGCAATCCGGCCGCGTCGATATTGCTCCACTGCCCACAAACTTATCACCAGACGCGGTCAAGTCGCTGGAACGGGATCCAAACCTACAGGTACTTCAGTTCACCGGGTCTAATTTAAACCTGTTGACGTTTAATACTGCGCAGGCTCCGCTGAACGAGGTTCGGGTGAGGCAGGCGATAGCTTATGCGATTGATCGCGGGGCTCTGATCCGCGATTTACTCCTCGGACAAGCAAAGATTGCCCACTCGATTTTGCCGGAGGATTCCTGGGCCTATACGCCCGGACAGGTGTACTCCTTCGATCCGGCAAGTTCGAAGAAGTTGCTGGATGAGGCTGGCTTTAAAGATCCGGACGGCGATGGACCAAAGATGCGTTTTGCGAAACCGATAATTTTTAAGATCTCCGGCAGTAGTGTGGCCGCCAGGAATTATGCAGGCGTAATCTACGACTATCTGAAAGCGGTCGGTGTTCCCGTATCCATAGAGACTGCGGAACTCAACACCCTTTTTGATGAATTGCGGCGGGGAAATTTCCAGATCTTTTACGGCCAGTGGACGGGCGGCAATCAAGACCCAATCTTCTACAAGGATCTCTTCGCCACCTCAGAGATACCGACCGAGACCCGCGCTTCCAGAAATCGCAGTCGTTACAGCAACAAAGAGCTCGATATTTTGCTGGAGGAAGCCGCTAACACCTGGGACCGCGAGCAGGCGAAAGTGTTGTATGCAAAGATACAGGAGATCGTCAGCCGCGACGTGCCCGTTTATCCCCTCTGGTACCAGGCGAACATGGTTATAGCCAAGAAGAGCGTAAAGAATATTCAGGTCGATGCGAGCGGTGACTGGGGCTTTGTCAGGAATTTGACTGTGGAATAGCGGATCTTCTTGCAGGCGGCATTTCCCTCCACTTGCTGTCCCAACGTTTCTCAACCCTCCCAGATTCGACATTTGATTCCTCAGATCGCATGTTTTCCGCCTGTTTTTAAGCAAAACTAGCTTAATTGTCTAGACATGCCATACACACAATTTCACCCACAGTAATGCCATACCCAAAACCATGCGAATAAGGTATATTGACCGCTCCATACGGAAACTGAGGGGGCGATTACTGCAATCGCTTCTCTTGAAACTCGGAGGTAGTTTGGCAGCGGCAGCTTTCTACGATTTGGAAGGCACATTGGTTAAGACCAATCTGGTGCATACTCTGGGCTATTACGCGAGGAACCAGCCGAACCTGATAAGCAGTCTCAAGAAAAGCGCTGCCACCCTCGTAAGTCTTCCCGTCTTCGCCATCACTGACCAGTACAGTCGAAAAGTTTTCAATGACCTCTATTTCAAGCGATATAAAGGGCAGTCAGAAGACCGGCTGCGCTTCTTCGCCCAGGAATTGTTCGAGACCGTCCTCAAGCCGGCTATCTTTCCCGGCACTTACGAATTGATCGAGAAATCACGCAGTCTCGGCTTGCGTCAGGTAGTCGTGACCGGTGCCCTGGATATTTCGGTAAACCATTTGATGGGCCACCTGGGAATTACGGAATACGTGGCCAACCGGCTTGAGTTTGTTAATGGTCTGGCAACGGGGCGTTTGCTGCCCCCGGTCATGGCAGCCGCGACCAAAGCGTCATGGATCAGAGTGTACGCTGAGCGTGAGGGCCTTAGTCTCAGCGACTCCTACGCTTACACCGACAGCATGAGTGACTTACCGATGCTTTCAATCGTCGGGCACCCGGCAGCGATTAACCCCGACATGCGTCTGCGTCAAACCGCGCTGCACCACGATTGGCCGATACTCAATTTAAAGTGAGTGCGGATGTAATTTGGTAAATGGTGAATAGTAAATGGCAAATGGAAGACGTTAAGTAGTTGAAGTAAATGGTGAATAGTAAATGGTAAATGGAAGAACCTAAAACCTCACAACCTCACAAAAGGAGTAAGTTATGCGTCCACATCAAAAACTAGATGCCTGGGGTAAGTCAGTAGATCTCGTTGTTGAAGTGTATAAGGCAACCGAGAGATTCCCAAAAGAGGAGAAGTACGGCCTAACCTCACAGATACGTCGGGCTGCCGTATCAGTACCGGCCAACATTGCCGAGGGTGCCGGGCGATATTCCCAAAAGGAGTTCGCCCATTTTCTATCCAACGCCCAGGGATCCACGAGTGAACTTGAAACTGAGCTGATCATTGCCCATCGCCTCGGTTATCTCAGCGAAACGATGTTCAGTCAATTGATAACCGACCTTGAACGCATTGGCCGATTAATCACCGGATTGTCCAGGCGTATTCGAGCTAACTAGCAACCCAGCAACACGATCCATTTACCATTTACTATTCACCATTTACCCGTTTACGGTCTACCACGTATGGCACTTCAACTAAGACGAAAGACGCACGAATCAGTGGTCTACATCGATCGCGACAGTGCGCCGCGGATCCTGGCTTCGGGTATGGATTTCATTCTCGAAGATCTGCCGTTCGGCACGCGCGTGATCTACCCCAACCCGCCCATCAAAGGCCTGGCCAACCGTGAAGCTGCTATTCGCTATGCGCTTAATCATCCGCACGACTGTGATCCACTATTTGCGCAACTCGAGCCGGGAATGAAAGTCACCATCGCTGTGGACGACATCAGTATGCCGATTCCACCGATGAAGACACCAGACATTCGCCAAACCGCGCTCGAAATTCTGGTTGAGATGCTTCACGGCCACGGCGTTGACGACCTGCACATCATCATCGCCATCTCCCTGCATCGCAAGATGACGCCTGCTGAGATGAAGCGCATGGCCGGGCCGAAGATTTGGGCTGATTTTTACCCGGATCGCTATTACAACTTCGACGCTGAAGATCCTGCCAATCTCGTGCTGCTCGGCGAGACGCGCCATAAAGAACCACTGCGCATCAGCCGTCGCGCCGCCGAAAGTGATTTGCTCATTTATCTTAATTTTAATTTCGTACCGATGAACGGCGGCCACAAGTCTGTCGGGGTAGGTCTGTGCGATTATGAGTCGTTGCGCGCGCATCACAACCCTGACGTTATCCGCGCCTCCCATAGCTACATGGACCCGGCCGGTTCGGAACTCGCTCGGGTGATTGGCCGGGTCGGTGAAATCGCCGACGAGCATCTAAACGTCTTCCACATTGAGACTACCGTCAACAACTATATATTCGGCGCTGACATGGGATTTCTAACGAAGAATGAGGATGATTTCTCCGCCTTCGATCGCATGAAGTATGAAGCCATGCGATTCGCGATGAACAAGATGCCACGTCCGGCAAAACGCGCCATGTACAACTCGCTCAAGAGCAACTACGAGATGATCGCTTGCCACGCAGGGCGCACCAATCCCGTCCATGATCGCATTATCGCCAAGAGCATGGAGCAGTATGTGGTACCTATCGAAGGCCAGTGCGACATCCTGATCTGTCCCGTTCCGGACATGTCGCCCTACAGCATTAATTCCATTCTGAACCCCCTACTTGTACAGGTGATGGCCCTCGGATACCACTTCAACATGTATCGAGGCAAGCCTCTTCTGAAAAAGGGCGGCACCTTGATTCTGCATCATCCCTGCACCGATGAGTTCGACCACAAATTTCACCCGAGCTACATCGAGTTCTTCAACCGCCTGCTGCCAGAGAGTCGCGACGCAAACGTTTTGCGCGATAAGTATGAACAGGAATTTGCGAACAATCCTAGCTACGTCGAAATGTACCGGCGCGGCAACGCCTATCACGGCTCGCACCCTTTCTTCATGTGGTACTGGGGCGAGGGGGGGCGTCAGCATGCCGGTCACGTCATCGCCGCCGGCGCGGAGAACGCTCACGTTCCGGCCATGATGGGCTGGGAACGCGCCGACAATCTGACGGAGGCCATTGCCATGGCGCGGAGTTATATGGGCAGCTCGGCAGAGATCACGATGTTGCACCAACCGATAATTGCGATCGCGGACATGGAATGAAAATGTCGGACTTTGGTGGGGCAGTTTAGAGTTCATCAAACTTTAGTTTTGTGGTCGCCAAAGACACAAGCTAAAGCTTGAACTCCAAACTTCCGGAATTATCGCAGACCTCGGCAACCAAAATACGGCCATGAAATTATCGCCAACTGAAATCTACAACGGCCGTAACCTCTTTGTGATCGGCGGCACAGGGTTCCTTGGTAAAGTCGCCCTGAGCATGTTGTTGCACCGCTTTCCGAATGTTGGTCGAGTTTACGTAACTGTGCGCGCGCGCTCTCAGGAGGAATCGGAAACTCGCTTTTGGAATAGTGTGATAACCGCACCGCCCTTCGATCCGCTGCGAGAGCGCTACGGCAGCGCCATGGAAGGATTTGTGGGCGACAAAGTGGTGGTGCTGGGGGGCGACATCGGCGACCTGAACCTTGGATACACCGACGAGGAGGCCCAAAGAGTTGCCGATGATATTGATGTGGTGATTAACAGTGCGGGCAACGTGACCTTCAATCCAACTCTCGAGAGTGCCCTGCGCACAAACGTAGTCGGCACCCAGAATGTAATCTCATTTACACGGCGGATGAAGCGACCTGCTTTAGTGCATGTGTCGACCTGTTTTGTGGCCGGAAATCGCTCGGGCGCAGTCTGGGAGCGGGACCGGGTGATAGGCTATTTTCCCCGCCAACACGAACTGCCCGGGGTGGAGTTTTCGGTCGAGCAGGAAATCAGGGACTGCGCAAAGCTGGCGGAGCGAGTGAAGGAAGAAGCCAGGGACGCGATGATGGTGGCGCGCTTTCGTGATCTTGCTCGTAAGCGCTTGATCGAAGAAGGACGTGATGAAGACGATCCTGATGCCCTCGGCTTGGCCGTGGCGCGGGAAAGAAAAGTCTGGACGCGCACGAGACTTACTGAGTTGGGAGTAGAACGATCGGCGTGGTGGGGCTGGCCAAATATTTACACTTACACAAAAGCCCTCGGGGAGCAGCTTGTGGCCGCTGAATCCGGAATCGTGCGGAGCATCGTGCGACCGAGTATTGTGGAATCGGCTATGGCCTACCCTTTCGCTGGATGGAACGAAGGCTTTACAACCACGGCGCCCATAGTCTTTCTCGCCCTCAAGGGACAGACTCAGATTCCTGCCAACGAGAAATTGATTCTGGACATCACGCCCGTGGATCAGGTGGCGTCGGTAATGCTTGCCGTAGCGGCTGAGGCTTGCGTGGAGGAGCCGCAGTTGGTCCATCAGGCAGCCACTGGTGATGCAAACCCGAACAATATGTCTCGAATCATAAGCTTGGTCGGTCTTTACAAGCGCAAGCATTTTCAAGAGAAAGAGACCGGCCTAAGAATCGTGAATGAGTTTGCCGCCAGAATGGAGCCACATGCCGTATCTACCGCGCGCTTTGAATCAACTTCAACTCCGATGTTCAACGTGGCAGCAAAGAAGGCTGCAAGCTTGCTCGATCGCGCCCGCCCTCGCTGGGGCGGCGGACGCGTGGGAGAGGTTATCGATCGTTTCAAGACGACAGTAGATCGGGTGGAACAAATCACCCGGGAAACTACTGAAGCTTTTGAGCTATTTCGACCCTTCACGATCGAGAACGCCTACGTCTTCCGGTCAGACAACATCCGCTCGTTATTTGAGAGGATTAGAGAAGACGAGCGGTCGCTGCTGACCTGGAATCCGGAGAGGTTCGACTGGTACGACTATTGGATAAATATCCACTTGCCTGGTCTCCAGAAGTGGGTTTTCCCAACCCTCGAAGAAGACCTGCGGGCGCAACCTAAGCGCGTTTACAGCTATCGCGATCTGCTGGAACTATTCGAGACTTCAACTAAACGTCATGCTACCCGCGTGGCCATGCGTATCGAGCGTAATGGACGCAAAGAGATATACACCTACGCCGATCTCCGAGAACTCGCGACCCGTGCCGCCGCTTTTCTCGCCAACGAAGGAATCAAGCCCGGGGCGCGCGTGATGCTCTTCAGCCATAACGCACCCGAGTGGGGTATGACTTATTTTGGGGCGCTAAAAGCTGGAGCGAGTTGCATACCGATTGAGCCGGAAAGCTCAACCGACGAAATCATCAATTTCGCTCGCGCAGGTGATGCTGCCGCAATCATCCTGAGTAAGAAACTCGACGAAGAGCACCCCTATCTTCGCCAACGGCTCATGGACGAGGGGTTGAAACTACGCGTTTGGACATTTGAAGATGTGTTCGTCCTCCCGGATGAGGAGACGGAAGATCAGCGTATCGCATTGCTGCCAACGAAGGTCCACGCGCAGTCAGTTGCTTCGCTAATCTTCACGTCAGGCACGACCGGCAATCCCAAGGGCGTCATGCTTTCGCATCGCAACCTCACCAGCATGGTTTCGATGCTGTCTTCGGTGTTCGACATGTCGACCCGCGACGGGGTCCTTTCCGTCTTGCCACTTCATCACACGTTCGAGTTTTCCACTGGTTTCCTGACTCCACTCAGCCGCGGAGCGCAGATCACGTACTTGCCCGAATTGACTGGCGACGCACTCGCACGCGCAATTAAGAACGGACATGTGACCGGGATGGTTGGGGTGCCGGCTTTGTGGGAGCTGCTGCACCGTCGCATCAAGAGCCGGCTATATGAGCGCAGCGACTGGATTGGCAAGACTGCTGACCTGTTGATTCAAGCGAATGCCTGGGTGCGCGAGAAGACCCCACTCAATCTCGGGCCCTTTATCTTCTATCCGATTCACGAGGGTCTTGGTGGCCGCATCCGCTATTTCATAAGCGGCGGCTCTGCCCTGAATGAAAAAATCCGACAGGATTTCCAGGGTTTGGGATTCACAATTCTGGAAGGCTACGGTTTGACCGAAGCCTCGCCGGTGCTAACGGTCACCCGTCCCGAGAATCGTATGCTCGCAGGCAGCGTCGGCAAACCTTTGCCGGGAGTTCAGGTCAAGATCGCTGAACCGGATGTGCACGGGGTGGGCGAAGTCATCGCACGTGGGCCCAATGTGATGCTGGGTTACTACGACAATGAAGAAGCAACGCGTAGCACTCTTATCGAGCGTTGGCTTTACACTGGCGATCTCGGAAAACTGGATGACGACGGCAATCTCTACCTGGTGGGACGTTCCAAGGAAATTATCGTCGACACAAACGGAAAGAACGTCTATCCAGACGAGCTTGAAGAAGTCTATTCAAATTCGCCGTACGTAAAAGAGCTGAGCGTCGTAGGCCTACCCGACGGAATCGGCGAGAAAGTTGCCTGCCTGGTGGTTGCCGACGATGAATACGACATCTCACTTTCGCGCGCCGACTTGCGGCGGCGCGTCGAAGAGCATTTCCGCGACGTGTCTGCTTCCCTTCCCTACTTCAAACGCATTAAAGTTCTCCACTTCACGGACATCGAGTTGCCCCGCACGGCGACCCGCAAAGTGAAACGCCGTGAGGTGCTGGCGATTATGGAAATGCTGGAACAGAGCCAGAAGGTCACCAAAGCGTCCGCCGGGAGCGAAGCAGCAGACTCAGAAGCGCGTTGGATCATTGAGATCGTGGCCACAGTCAGCAACCGGCCTAGATCAGAAATTTCGCAGGGCACACGGCTCGCCGACTTGGGATTCGATAGTCTGATGTTTGTTGAGTTGGCCACTGCCATTGAGAATTCCGGCGGAGCAATCTCGGCGCCTGAACGATTCAATGAAGTACAAGACGTGACGGAGTTGATGAGTGTAGTGGGCAGGCGCTCTGCGACGGCCTCACGTACGGAGGAACGAGCCCGCATTGAGGAACGTCGGGCGGATGAGGAGATTTACGTGCCATCGCTTGTGCGAGTCGCCGGAAATGTAGCTGGCGACGTGCTCCAACGGCTCTTTTATGACAAGTTTCTGAAGACGCGTTATGAAGGCCAATCGAATATTCCCGTCCATACAAATTTCATTGTGGCTCCCAACCACTCGTCGCACCTGGACATGGGCCTTACCAAGATGGCATTGGGCGAAGCGGGCAAAGATCTTGTGGCGCTCGCTGCCGCGGACTACTTTTTCGACAACAAGTATAAGCGCGCGGTCATGGAAAACTTCACCAACCTGGTCCCCATAGAGCGTACCGGCTCGCTGAGACAGTCGCTGCGTCACGCTCGTTCCTTTCTTGATCGTGGCTACAACGCAGTTATCTTTCCCGAAGGCACACGTTCGTTAACCGGCGAAATGGCTGATTTCAAGCCAGTGGTCGGTTATCTTGCGCTTGCTTCGCGGGTCGGCATTCTTCCCGTCTACCTGGTGGGCACTCACGAAGCGATGCCGAAAGGCTCCAACATCATCAAGCACCGCGACGTTGGCGCTCGCATCGGTCGTTTTCTTCCAATCGAAGAGCTTGAAGAAATGACCAAAGGCCTGGCCCGGGCGGAAGCTTATCGATTGATTGCAGCTCGGGTGAGGCACGAAGTCGAGAACTTACGCGATCAGACCAGACATCCTTTTGACCCGAAAGCCCTGCGCAACCGCTGGAAGGCGGAGCGCCGCGCACAGATCGCGCAGAAAGAAGATGTCGGCGAACTTGTCACTTAAACCCTGTGGCTTGAACGACGGCACTCAATACAGAACCGGGAGCGGTAGCGACCGCACTCAACTAACGAATTGATTGTTCGATACCACATCAGGCAAACACTGCGGCAAAGAGATCTTCTTTTTGACATCATAAGAACGGGAGCAGTGTTGAGCGTAAGTTCCGGTCGCTACCGCTCGCGGTTCCGTAGTGGAGTGACATCGTCGACGTAAGGCAAAGTGCGCCAGTACGCAAATCGATCACGCTATCTCATCTGTGACCACATCAAAGAAGACCCCACAAAAACGGACGGCGCGAATGACTACGGCCACCGCCGGTACTAAGCGTCGCGCAGCGATTGAGAAAAGGCCTCGGTCCTCGACTTTGATCACCGGAGGTACAGGTTTTCTCGGTTCACACCTGGTGCGACAGTTGGTGGAAGAGGGGGCTAAAGACATTCGCGTGATGGCCACGTCGATTCCCGATTGGCTGGTAGATTTGGGTGTCGAGCCATTGGAAGGTTCGATCATGAAAAGTGCGGACGTGGCCCGGGCGGTTGAGGGAATTCGAGATGTTTATCATCTTGCAGGTCGGGTTTCACGGGAGCGGGACGATGCCCGCGAGATGTATGCGCTTCACGTCGAAGGTACCCGGCTGCTCTGTGAGGCGGCCAAGGTCGAGGGGGTGAAGTCGATTGTTATGGCTTCCACTAGTGGCACCATTGCGGTGACGGAAGATGGTGAGGTTGTTCCCGACGAGACTCATCCCCCGCCCTTGGACGTCATCTCGCGCTGGCCTTATTACGCAAGCAAAACCTACCAGGAGGTGGCGGCGCTCCAGAGCTTCAATGGCAAGGACGGGCGACTGGTGATTATGAATCCGAGTCTGCTCCTCGGTCCGGGGGATGAACGCTTAAGTTCGACGAAAGTAGTGCTCGACTTCATGGCGCGCAAAATCAACGCC
>JALZJF010000159.1 GCA_030859905.1 Acidobacteriota bacterium | reverse complement strand
CAATTGGAAATTGGCAATCGGCAATTGGAAATGTCTTATGTATCGTCGTCCAAAGTTTCTGGAAGTGCTGCACACCATTCGTGAGGAGATGTCGAGAGAAGTGGACTACGACGTAGATCTGTTTGCGGAAATGGTTCGTTCGGGTGTGCGTCCCTCACATGGACCCGAAAGGCGCATTCGTGGCTATAAGAGTCGGGCGCCGCGTGATGAGGAAGTGAACGCGAGCGCCCGAAAAAATGCGAAGGGCAAGCGTCTTAGGAAAACCGGTTAGATTCCAGCTAAGCATTTTGACCGCTGCCAGGCATGAACCCTACTTTCGAAACAATTGGATTAGAAGTGCCGAGCGAGAAGGCCTTTAACTATCTGGCCGAGCGCGCCGGTGACCAGGGTGAGCCTACCCAACTGAGCCGGCGTGGCGCCGTGCTGCATGGCCGTTGTTGGAAGTTGGGTGAGGGGCTGGAGGTTTGGACCGTGCTTTATGAAACGGGAAGCGGCGACGTGCTCTATGCGGACTGCCGGCCCGGATTTCGCGCGCGGTATATTCAAACTATCAGTCCCTGGGCGCTTACGGAATACGATGAAGAGGGCGAAGCCGTGGTCCACGGTTATCGTGAGAGCACGGAATGCGAGGTCCTATTCGAGCTGCAGAATCTTACCGAGGTGGGGCCTTCAGGCTTTTCCGCTCAGGAACTCTATGTGGGTCTTTGTGGGCTTGCGTACAGAGCTCGAGTCCGCAAGGGCGGTGGCAAGACTCGCTGGATGCCGCTGGACAAAGCTGCACCATCGCGCGCGGCCCATGAGAATGATTGGAGTCTCTCCGGCACAGTGATCGCGTTTAGGCCTCTAAAGAATCCTTTGTCCGGCAGTGATCTCTACTGGATCCATCTCGATCTTGAAAGAATAAAGTTGGAAGTCCTCGTCAATCAACGCTCACTTAGAGGCGACTCCCTGGCACCGGGGGTCACTCTGGATGCGGAAGTCTGGTTGCAAGGACACGTGCTGGATGAGCAAGGATTGCGTTCCCGTTATGAAGGTGTCGACCTCACCTGCTCAGCAGCCAGTTTCTGGTCAGGACTAAAAAGGAGAAATTAGAGTCAGACCTGCAACAGGGCTGATGATCCACACTTAATGAAGCGTCTGATTGTTGTTACTCTAGTAATCCTCACTGCCGTTTTCGCAGCTTACTCCTTCAATCGATACTGGATCCATCGCTATGACGGGTTGATTGCCCGGCAAGCCAACATCTATCGTCTCGATCCTGACCTGGTCTGGAGCATAATTTATGAGGAGACATACTTCAGACCCTGGATGATCGGCAAAGACGGCGAGATTGGGTTAATGCAGGTCACGACCGGGGTTGGGCGCGACTGGGCGGCCGAAACCGGCATGAGCGAATTCGAGCGGCAGATGGCCAGCGAACCTTCGAGTCTGTTGCGCGATCCCGAGCGAAACGTTCAGATTGGCTGCTGGTACCTGGAAAAGTCTTACGAACAATACCGCGATACGCCGGATGCTGAAGCCCGCATGATTGCCGCTTACAACGCCGGTCCCAGTCGGGCCGCGGAATGGAACCGCCCGGCCGAAGGTGGCAAGGCCCTATCCGGCGAGGAGTTCATCCAACGAATTAATATTCCCTCTACGCGCGCATATGTGACTTCGATTCTTGAGCGGTATCGCAAGTTGAAGGGAAAGCTGGCGCAACCGTGATCTCACGCGATTCTAATGAACCTTTTTCCGATAGGCTGCCACCTCGCCCACCTCCAGTCATTGTTCAACCCAACTTCGACTAGAGGAGTCGGCAAGTCATGACCACCCTCTACTCCGGTCATTGGGTACTGCCCATCTCATCGAGTCCAGTCGAAGATGGTGCAATCGCGATTAATGGAAGTCAGATAACTGACGTCGGCAGTCGGGCGTCACTCGTCGGGAAATATCCTGAGGCGACAGTACATCACTATCAAGATGCTGCCATTTTGCCGGGACTGGTCAATGCTCATTCGCACTTAGAACTCACGGCGATGCGCGGCTTTCTGGAGGACGAAGAGTCTGACTTTCCCGGCTGGTTGAAAAAACTGACAGTAGCGCGGCTTGAATTGATGACGCCTGACGATCGGTATGTTTCTGCCGTCTGGGGGGCGACCGAGGCGGTGCGCGCCGGCATCACTGCTCTGGCGGATGCCAGCGACGGCGCTTATCAAAGCATGAAGGCCTTGAGCGAAGTTGGCCTGCGCGGAATAGTCTTCCAGGAGTCTTTCGGGCCGGACCCACAACTGGCTGATGATAATTTGGCAAAGCTCACCGCCAAAATTGCTCGCCTGCTAGAGCTGGGAACGCCGCTGGTAAAAGCTGGTGTTTCCCCGCACGCGCCTTATACGGTTTGCGGGCGCCAGCTCGAGCTGATTTCGGAGTTTGCCTTGACAGAAAACCTTCCCTTGATGATGCATGCAGCCGAGTCGGTTGCGGAAGAGATGTTGTTGCGTGAAGGAAAAGGGACTTTCGCGGAAGCACTCACGAATCGGGGTATAGAATGGCACGCTCCGGGGTTGTCAACTATTCAATACCTGCAGCGACACGGCGTGTTGCAAACGAAGCCCTTGTTGGCCCATTGCATCAGGGTCGATGACGCGGATATCGAGACACTAAAGAACTCGGGCGCGCGAGTAGCGCACTGTCCCAAGTCAAACGCGAAACTTGGTCACGGTCGCGCGCCGCTGTTGAGCTATCTGGATCGAGGGATTGCGGTCGGACTCGGCAGCGATTCAGTTGCCAGTAACAACACCTGCGATATCTTTGAAGAAGCTCGGTTTGCCACGCTGATGGCCCGCTCAAACAGTTACGAGTGGGGCGGGCAAAGGATGCTGGCTGCCACAGATGCATTGCATGCTGCGACAGCCGGAGGCGCGCGGGCGCTCGGTCTTGAAGGTCAAACCGGTGAGCTGAGAGCAGGATTACAAGCTGACTTTGCCGTGGTATCGCTTGCCGGCCCGCACCAACTACCGTCATACGATCCCATCAACACTCTCATCTTTGCCTCCTCGGCACGAGACGTAGTCTTAACTGTGGTCGCGGGAAGGGAAGTCTTCAGCGCGGGCACAGTCACTACCATTGACGAAGAGCGCCTGGCAGCCCGCATGAAAGAGATCGCAGTTAAACTCACAGGCTAGATTCGATTCTGGTCGGTGGTTAGACACCATCCACGAACCCATACGAAATGACACAAATCTCGTGTCGGTTCGTGTGATTTCGTAGATCGTCGAGGCCGGCCCGAAATTCTTGCCTAACCCTTCTTAACAGTCGAGGTACCTTCCGCTCGCTTCGATCTAGACCGACGCAGCGATCGCCTGGTCGAAGATCTCAATCGCGACGTCGACGTTCTCTTGCGTCAAAATCAGGGGTGGCGACCAGCGAATAGTGTTGGTTCCGGCCCCCAGGATCACCAGGCCACGCTCGAAACAAGCTACTTCAACACGATCTCGAAGCTCCGGCGCGGGTTTGTTTGACGTTCGATCTTCCACGAACTCTACGCCGATCATCAGCCCCATCCCGCGCACGTCGCCAATGCAGTCATGCTTCCTCATCAACTTCTCCAGCTCGGCTTTCAAGTAGGAGCCAACCTCGGCGCTGTTTCGAACCAAACCGCCTTCCAGCAGCTCGATAGTCTTTAGCGCGGCCGCAATGCAGACCGGATTGCCGCCAAAGGTCGAAGCATGAGCGCCCGGTTTCCAATCCATCAAATCTGCGCGCGCGACACAAGCGCCGATGGGCAGTCCTGACCCTATGCCTTTTGCAAGGCAGACAATGTCAGGCTTTAGATTGTAATGGTCGCTGGCAAACATCTTTCCGGTTCTGCCCATCCCGCTTTGCACTTCATCGACAATCAACATGATCCCGTGCTGGTCGCAAATCCTGCGCAAACCTTCGAGGAAGTTTCGCGGCGCCGGAACATAGCCACCTTCGCCTTGCACCACTTCGACCACAATCCCGGCGACCTCGTCGGGCGGGGTTGTCGTTTTGAACAGGCGCTCTTCAATCCAGGTAAGCGCGCCCTGACCCGCCCCACCATTACCGCAATCCGCGGCACTGAAGGGATTGCGAAACTCGTTGGGGTAAGGTACGTGAACCACGTCGAGCGCCTGGCGTTTGAAACCGCGTCGCTGGGCCGCCCGTGAAGAAGTGAGCGAAAGCGAACCGAGCGTTCGCCCGTGAAAACTGTTGAAGAATGCGATGAACTTTTCGCGCCCGGTGGCGTGCATCGCCAACTTCAAAGCTGTCTCTACTGCCTCCGTACCGCTGTTGGCGAAGTGTGTTTTAGTCGGCGAGGCTACTGGAACGATCTCGTCAAGCTTCTGGGCGAGTTGAGGCATGTGGCGATAGTAGTAATCGGTGCCGCACATGTGAATCATCTCAGCGGCTTGCTTCTGGATTGCGGTCACGATCTCCGGATGACAATGTCCGGTCGAGCAAACTGCCACGCCGGCATTGCAATCGAGAAAAATGTTGCCATCAACGTCTTCAACCCAAACGCCCTGAGCACGCTCTGCAACTAACTTGAAAGAAGGTCGCGGATAGGAGGGGGTTACAAACTGCGCGTCTGCCTTAATGATCTCCTGGCCTTTGGGGCCGGGAAGAGCTGTTTTAATCACGGGACGCTTTGGTGGGGCCATAGTTGTGCTGGACATAACTTCTCTCCTTATGGTGTCGGTCGCTCTTTCTTTGAGCGGTGTGACGGGAAGGCCCGAACATTGACGTTTCGGACCTTGGACCAAGACCGTTAAGAGAGTTAGCTAGTCCGCGAAGAGGTTTGCGCGAGATTCAAGTGGGCAAAGATGCAGAGGCTGTGGATTGAACATGATTAAATCGTAATCGGCCTGTGGGCCCTGGCGATTGTTGGTATAGTACCACTTACGCAGATAGCATTTCCAGCTAGGGAACGGCCGCCGGGTAGTGTCTTGTCTTCAGTTCACCTTGTCTTCTTGCGGAGGCTGCGGCAACAACGATCCACGAAATGGCACTAAATTATTAGTGTGGTTCGCGTGATTTCGGGATAGACCGGTCGCTATGGCTTGCCGTCTGACAGGTCGCCTGCGCCTCAGGGCTCGGGTAATCCCTCCACCAGATGGTCGAAGGTGAGCCAAATACTCCAACTGTGATGGTAAAACGCAACCGGAAACGAAACGGCTATCACAAAGAGAATGACGAGCACCAATTGATAGTGGGCGTTTATGACCGGAAGCGACGCCAGGTAGACGAGCAGAATTACCAACTCCGTCGCGACTAGACTTACCAGGATGGCACCGACGAAGAACCCTTGTTCGCGTTGGAAGACTACCCTACACGAAGAGCATCGACCTTTTATTCTAAAGGGCGCCTTCACGATAGACGCCCTTCCACAGGCCGGACACCGGAGCAGCAGACACCAGCGCAAGAGGTTTGCAAACGATGGTCGGTCTCTTGTCACTAATTGATAGGCGCAGATCAGGCAGTTACTTTTACGCCATTGGCGTTTATCGGCAACTGACTCAAATCCCAATTGCCTCGTTGAATCTCGTTCTTAAAACACTGCGTGCGATAGATGGTCTTACGAACCGGAGGCCTGTGGTGCGAACCCAGCCATTTATGGCGAGCGTTCACATACGCTCTGGTCCATGCTTTTTCATTTCCGCCCGCGGCGGGTGGACTCTCCGGAAACATGCTCCTGATTACCCAAATAATCGAGCCACTATGGATGAAAGAATCGTAGATCACCAGCGCGGAGAGCGGCAGCATAAAGCCCCGCGCGGTCGCCCATTTCATCGCCGGACGATAGTAAACGCGATCGAAGAATAAGTCTTGAGTTTTTCTCATTACAGGATCTTCCCGGCCGGCCCTCCTGAGAAGATTCTTGAAATTGGCGTCGTCAGTCAAGGGGGTACTCCCCACCTTGCCGGCATATGGTTGCAACTGCCGGCCGAACAGCCCGCCGGCTAACGCATATTGTTCGACGAGTTGTCTCAGGTTTCCGTACTCAGTTGCTTGTGAGCGGCCATAGGTGATCTGCCGAATATCGTGGGGACCATCTCGATAGATTGAGATGTTCGCATAGTCGCCACCAGGCGAGCCAGTTTCAAATACATTCACCACGCGCTGTATCACTCTTTTTTGCGTTTCGTTCAGTTGCATGGTCAACGCTTCAGGTGGTGAGACTGGGGGCAGGGCAGTAGCAGGAGACCAGGAGGCAGGAGCAGGAGGCAGCATTTTCCATTTGTCATTTCTCATTTTTCGTTTGGCCATTTGTGAGATGAAACTCCGCCGCAATAGTTCTAACCTCGTACCAAAAGGCCCTATGAAAAATGAGAAACGACAAATGGAAAATGCTGCCTCCTGCCTCCTGACCACCTACAGCACTTTCAAAAACGCCACCAGATCGGATTTCTCCGCCGCAGTAAGATTCAACTCAAGCACCAGATTGAAAAACTCAACCGTGTCTTCGAGTGTCAGCAAACGCCCATCATGCAGGTAAGGCGGCGACTCCTTAATGCCTCGCAAAGGGAAGGTCTTGATGGGCCCTTGCTTCGTGATCATCATCCCACCTTCCATGCGCGGCCTATAAAAACGCTCGACCATTAGATCGTGCATCAGATTGTCCGTGTAGAAGGGCGCGGTATGGCAGGTTGAGCAGTTTGCCTTGCCGAAGAAGAGATCCTCGCCCCGCGCCTCGGCCGCCGAAGCCTTCCGGCGATCGAGACGCCCGTAAACATTGAGCTTTGGCGCCGGCGGGAAGTCCATCAGCGCCTGGAACTCCGACATGATGTGCACCTGATGCCCGCGGTCGAGGATGTTTATTCCTTTTTTCGTCGCAATAACGGGATCGCCGTCGAAGTAAGCCGCGCGTTGTTCGAATTCGGTAAAGTCTTCAACCGTTTTCAAGGCGCGCTGTGAGCCAAACAGCCGTTGAATATTCACTCCGCGCAAGCTTGGAGTTTCGATACGACGCCGGTTCTCCTGAGGGCGGATGTCGCCAACAAGATGCGCCGCGCCGTTGGTGTGACCGTTGACGTGACAATCCAGGCAGGTTACCCCCTGCATGCCGTCATTCCGTTCGGTCTTTCGATCAGCGGTCGCGTTGAATTGTTGCTGGGGAAACTGCGTCACAAGCAGTCGCAATCCGTCGAGTTGCTTGGGATTGAGAATGCCATTGAACAATTCGTAGAAGTTATTGACGGTTACCAGTTGTCCTTTAGAAACATCACCCAGATCCGGGCGCGTCGTCAAAAAGATAGCCGGCGGAAACTCAGGCAAAAAATGCTCGGGAATGTCGAAGTCCATGTCGAAGCGTTCCAGCCGGGGCTGTAGCTTAATATGCATCTCGGGGAAAATCATGCCGCCCACTGGATGATTAACGTGCGGAAGGGGCAGGTAAGGAAAAAGATTCTTCTCCTTGATCTCTTCCGGAGACATGCGACCCAGTTGTTCCCAGGTCACCCCGCCTTTCAGACGCGCGGTTGGCCCAACCGGGACAGCCTTGCCGCGTGTCATCTTAGCGTTAGAGTCGACGCGCTTGGTTAAGTCATATCGTTCCTCGAGCAAACGCTTAGCTGCCGCCATCACCCGCGGTTTATTCGCCTTGTCGCGTCGCAATACGACGTCGAACGGCTCTTCAATTACAGGCATGAAGGAAGATGGTGGCGCAGGTTTTGATCGATCTTGCGCACCTGCGTTAGTGACGACGAGCAGGGAGGCGGTGACTGCAAGTACCAAGACAAGTCCTACCAGCAACTTGATGCGAACCGTGGTTTTCATGATGCTCCTTTCATCTAGAAAGCTTCAGTACACACTTCATTTCGAGCTTGCCACATAGCGTGGCTTGGCGGTAAAAGCAAATGTCAGGCGTGCGAGCCGGTATCATACTCCTTGCGACGAGTGTGGCAACAGAAAATTTCCTCAGCAATGCAGTTGGTGCTGTACTGAATTATAGAACCGAGGAGCAGCGACCGGGTCAGGCCCGCTGCACGACCAAACTGAAATCTAACCCAACAGGTTGAGCGACCGCACGTTAACCCGGTCGCTATCGCTCCTCGGTTCTGTACTTGAGTGGTATCCCCTCTCAAAGCCAGACTTCATCACCACCTTTTGGAGCTTTGCACTTTTGAGCATGAGTCAATTAAAGTATTCCTCGGCATCCCCAGGAGTTTCCAGTTTCGTTTGGATCTAACTAAAGAGGAGTTCGCATGAGAAGAAGTGTCCCTTACTTGCTGCCGTTTGCCCTGCTAACTTTAGTACTTTCGGCCCTCGCGCTTTCGCCGATTGCTCCCCTGGTGGGCGCGCAGGAGGGGCAAAAGCTCTCGACGAGTGCTACCAGCTCTTCGTCCACGAAGTCCGACCCCAGGCTGTCTTATCCCGTAACCAAGAAGGTCGAGCATGTCGACAACTATCACGGGACTATGGTTGCGGATCCCTATCGCTGGCTGGAGAAAGACAACTCACCCGAGCGGGCCGCATGGGTGGAAGCGCAAAACAAGGTGACGTTCGCCTATCTTGAGAAGATTCCCTTTCGAGGAAAGCTCGCGGCGCGTTTGGAGAAGCTCTTTAACTATCCTAAATACTCCGCTCCTGTACGCCGAGGTGAGTATTTCTTTTTCACCAAGAACGATGGGCTGCAGAACCATAGTGTTTGGTACGTGCAGAAGGGTTTAGGTGGCACGCCCGAAGTTCTGATCGATCCGAACAAGTTTTCTGCCGATGGCACTTCCAGACTAGGCGCTTTCGCGCTCTCGAAGGATGGGGAGATGGCCGTGTACGGTATTTCGAAGGGTGGCTCTGACTGGCAGGAGTATTTTGTTTTGGATGTGACGGCGAAGAAATCGCAGTCCGATAAGTTGGAGTGGGTCAAAGTCTCCAATGTCGCGTGGACCCGTGGCGGTTTCTATTACAGCCGATACCCCGCGCCCGAGAAGGGTAAGGAACTAACTTCGAAGAACGAGAACCATCAAGTGTTCTTCCACAAGCTGGGAACGGCGCAGTCTGAAGACGAACTGGTCTACGAAGACAAAGCGAATGCGGAGCGGTTTCACATCGTTGAGACGACAGACGACGAGCGCTTCGCTATCCTGACAATCTCTGACCGCGGCAAAGGCAAGAAGGGAAACGCCGTGTTCTTCCGCGACGTCGCGAAGCGCGACGAAAGCTTCACACCAATCATAGCGGAGATAGGCGACGACAGTTTCGGCGTGGTTGACAATGTCGGCGACAAGTTTCTGATCCGAACGGATCAAAACGCGCCCAATGGCCGCATCTTTCTCTTCGATCCAAAGAATCCGGATATGAAGAATTGGAAGGAAATCATTCCGGAAAAAACCGAGCCACTGCGGGGCGTGGGAACAGCAGGCGGCAAGCTTTTTGTCTCGTATCTAAAAGACGTGACGACGCGCGCTTATGTCTACAGTCTCGACGGCAAGTTGGAGAACGAGATCAAACTGCCCGGACTGGGAGCGGCTAGCGGGTTTGATGGCCGACCCGACGACAAGTTTGTTTTCTACACCTTCAACTCGTTCAATTTTCCGCCCACGATTTACAAGTATGACATTGCCACGAAGAAGTCGTCGGTGTTTCGCCAGCCGGAAATTCCCGGGTTCCGGAATTCTGACTACGAAACAAAGCAGGTGTTTTACACTAGCAAAGACGGCACTCGGGTACCGATGTTTCTCGTCTATAAGAAAGGTCTGAAGCTTGACGGTAATAATCCCACGCTGCTTTACGGATATGGCGGCTTCAATAGCGTCACAGCGCCTTCGTTTAACTCGCTGAGAATGGCCCTCCTGGAGCAGGGGGTTGTCTATGCATCGGCCAATATGCGGGGTGGCGGCGAGTATGGCGAGAAGTGGCACGAAGCCGGCACCAAGCTCAAGAAGCAAAACGTCTTTGACGACTTCATCGCGGCCGCAGAGTATCTGATCGCCAACAAGTACACGTCTTCCGAGAAGCTCGCAATCCAGGGTGGGTCAAACGGTGGTTTGCTGGTGGGCGCCGTAATGAATCAACGGCCGGAGCTCTTCAAAGTGGCCATACCTCAGGTGGGTGTGATGGACATGCTTCGATTCCATAAGTTCACCATTGGCTCGAACTGGATTGCTGACTATGGCTCAAGCGAAAAGTCCGACGAGTTTAAGGCGCTTTACGCTTACTCGCCACTGCATAACCTCAAAGTGGGCGGGAAGTATCCGGCGACGCTGATCACGACTGCGGATCACGACGATCGTGTGGTCCCGGCGCACTCGTTCAAATACGCCGCAGCATTACAGGCAGCGCAGGGAAGCGAGGCGCCAGTCCTGATTCGCATCGATACGAAGTCAGGTCACGGCGCGAGTAACACGAAAAAAGCGATTGAAACGACGGCGGACATCTATTCATTCATTTTGCACAACCTCGGAGTGATGCCGAAATAGCAAACACTGGCAGCGGGCGAGCTGTGGCAAAGCGTTACTCTGCAAACCCGTGGCTTGGACGACAGCGCTCAAGGTAGCTTTGCAATGCGCCAAAAAAATGTTGGTAGATTAATGATGCCACGGGCTTGCCCCGTGGAGGCTCCCGCTAGCTGCTACAGGCGGTCGACCCAGGATACTCCGTGAGATGCCACGGGCTTGTCCCGTGGAGTTTCACGCGGGCCTTTAGTCA
>JALZJF010000158.1 GCA_030859905.1 Acidobacteriota bacterium | reverse complement strand
GTTGGTGGTGGTCTGACTGTTGCATTCCTAGTTGTTCTGTCTTTGTGTTCTGCGATCACAGCACAAAGCTCTTCGGAGTCTGTCGTCGCCGGGGGCATCAAGGGTTTAGATACAGCGGAACGTACCGAGCGGGCCGGCGAGGAAACAGGCTTAGTCCCAATTGTAGCTAACACGGCGTTGGGACGCTATTTCGATCCAGCCCAAGGCACATCATCCAACGATCTCGTTCGGCGCGCACTAGCCTCCAACGGGGAACTGGCTGCCGCCCGAATTGAGATAGAGCGTGCTCGGGCACGGTTACGTCAGGCTGGTCTCAGACCAAATCCTACTCTGGATTTTGAACAGACATCAGGACGTTTCACGGGAGCCCCTGGAGAAAGTGAAATAAGTGTCGGCTTGGCTGTACCGCTCGAGTTGGGCGGGAAAAGGCGAAGGAGGATCGAGCTTGCGCAGGCCGAGTTTGAAGCTGTGGAGGCGGAGATCTCCGATGGCGAACGCCGGCTTACGAACGAAGTGCGCGTGTTGTATGTCGAGGCCTTAGCTTCGATCCGTGAGCTCGGGACTTTAGAGGAGCTCAATAATCTGGACCTGCAGACGACTCGCTTCGTGCAGGCGCGCGTTACTGAAGGCGAGACGGCGCCGATCGAGTTGAATCAGTTGCAGGTCGAGGTGGATCGTTTGCGCTCACGGCGCGCGCTTATTGAAGGTCGACTACAGGCGACGCTTCTAAGACTTAAGAGCCTGACTGGCTTTGCGCCGGCTGAACTCTTGCGGTTACGCGAAGACATAACCACACCGTTACTACCAACCCCACCGGCTTCAGTTGATGCGGCTATAGACGTTGCCATTCGCACACGTCCAGATCTGCGACTCGCGCGTTTGAATGAAGAAGTAGCGCGGGCAGGCCTAAGGCTTGCGCGAGCGCAAGGTGTGCCAGACGTG
The DNA here is from genome assembly GCA_030859905.1 of Acidobacteriota bacterium. Lineage (GTDB taxonomy): Bacteria > Acidobacteriota > Blastocatellia > Pyrinomonadales > Pyrinomonadaceae > PSRF01. The sequence continues at coordinate 2,735 of JALZJF010000158.1, read as the reverse complement.
ACGCCCTTCACCAGGTACTGGTATGGCCGCTCGGTTTTCGATGACACACCAGTTGGCGTGCTTCGAGACCGCGACAAGCTACTCACCTTCGGCGTCGCTGTCGGAATCCCGCTATTCAATCGGAACCAGGGCGGGAAAGCCGAAGCAGCAGCAGCAATTACTCAAACCGAGCGCAGGCGCGAATTCCTGGAGGCCGTTGTGCGTTCAGAGGTTCAGAGCGCCTACGCGCGCTATGAGGCGGCGCGTGCCGCAGTAGGCACGTTCGAGCAGGGCGTTATCCCACGCGCCACAGCAAACATACGCACCATCCGAGCGGCGTACCAGATTGGCGCCTTTAGCATTGGCGACCTGTTAAGCGAACAACGTCGGCTGGTCGATGCGCAGCGTGAATTCACTGAAGCGCTCGCGGAACGATATCGAGCCCTGGCGGATCTGCAAGCAGCCATCGGCGTCCCAATCAATCAACAGTGAGGAAGCAATCAATGCCAAATCGTTCAAAAACTGACGATCCGCAAGACAGATCTACCAATGAAAATATTGACGGCGATACAACTAGTTCATCTGTGTCGCACCGGTCCAAAATGACAAACCGAGAAACCACAGATTGGAAAATCATTGAGAGGAAGAAAGAAGTGGCAGACAGGCTCCATGGTGACCGTTCAGCCTATGAGGTAGCGACCGAGAAGGAAACACGTTTCGGCTCGCGCAGAAATCGGAACATCGTAATCGTCGCTCTTATGGCGTTGGTTGCGGTCGTGGCCATCTACGCCCTGTTTTTGCGCGGAGGTAGTAAGGAATCGACGGCCGTCAATGTGAACTCCGAAGCGGCTAAGGAAGCCGAACACGGCGTTGGCGAAGGTGAAGAAGTGAAGCTGTCCCCTGAAGCGATCGCAGCCGCCGGGATTGAAATTGAGGGCGTCACCCAACGTCCGGCTGTGGCCCTGATCAAGGTGACTGGATCCGTTGAGACAAATCAGCAACAAACGCAACAGGCGTCGCCACTCGTATCAGGTCGCATTGAGCGCGTAAATGTAGGCCAGGGAGATGTCGTGCGAGCGGGAGCAGTCCTTGCGATTATTTCCAGCCCTGAAGTCGCCGAGATGCACGGCAAGCTGCGTGAAGCGGAGACCCGTTTGCGCCTTGCCGAGAGGACCCTGCAGCGCGTGCAACGGGCCGAAAACCGTGTGTCCGTAATTCAAGCGAAAGCAAAACTGGATGAAGCCGAGGCGACTTTGAGACGCACGCGACGACTCATCGAATTGGGAGCCGGCGCAGGAAAGGACCTTATAGCTGCCGAGGCCGGTTACAAGACGGCAAAGGCTGAGCACGATTATCAAAACAACATTTCCGTGAATCGAGAGGTCCAAGAAGCTCAAGCCGCCGTCGAAACAGCGCGCGTTGACGCGGGTCACCTGCGTCAGAGTTTGCAGACACTGGGTGATCCAGTTGCGATAAATTCTCGCGATGAACACACCACCAACATTTCGCTGGTAGCGTTGCGGGCTCCTGTTTCCGGCACCGTGGTGGAGCGTCTGGTAAATGCCGGGGCGGGGATCCAGGCAGGCACGGCGCTATTCACAATAGCCAACATCTCCACCGTGTGGGTGATCGCGAACGTTCCAGAGGCACAGATAGGCAAGATTCGTGTCGGCACGCCCGCGGAGGTGCGTTCCGCTGCGCTGGGTAATGGTGACATGGGCGGCCGTGTGAACTACATCGACCCGCGACTCAACGAAGAGACGCGGACAGCACGCGTCCGAATCGAGATGGCAAACCCAGGTGAACGACTAAAGGCGGGCATGTTCGTTGAGGTTGGTTTTCAGGCCGGAACGGGTGCCGCTATCGAGGAAGAGCTCGTTGTTCCTTCTACCGCTGTGCAGCGAATAGAGAATGCTTCGGTTGTATTTATTCCGAAGGATGACGAGCCCGGAGCTTTCGAGGTGCGCGAAGTGGAGCTGGGAGGTGAAGTGGAGGGATATCACCGTGTGATCTCCGGGTTGAAGCTCGGCGACAAGGTGGTAACGAAAGGCAGCTTTGTCCTCAAGACACAGAAGTTGAAGGGCGAAATGGGGGAGCACGGACACTGATGATAAATGCTCTCATTCATTTCGCGGTTTCCCAACGGCTGCTGGTCCTCTTAATGGTGCTGATCATGTCCGGGGCCGGACTATACAGTCTCATCAACCTGCCCATTGATGCGGTGCCTGATGTGACTAATGTGCAGGTCCAGGTGCTGACTGCCGCGCCATCACTCGCACCTTTGGAGATCGAGCGTCAGATAACTTTTCCGGTGGAGGTGGCGATGTCGGGACTCCCGGACATCGAAGAGATCCGTTCAGTCTCGAAGTTTGGTCTTTCTGCTGTGACTGTAGTCTTCCATGATTCGGTAGACACATTTTTTGCTCGGCAGCTTGTGCTGGAACGTCTGTCGCAGGCGCGCGAGCAGATCCCTGAGAACATCGGATCCCCTGAGATGGGACCCATCTCTACCGGGTTAGGTGAGATCTATCAGTACGAATTGAAAGCCACACCGGGCAGCGGGTACGACGCTACCGCATTGAGAACCATTCAGGATTGGAGTGTGAGGCGGCAGCTGCTGGGTGTCCCTGGCGTAACCGAAGTCAACAGCTTTGGAGGTTACGAGAAGCAATACCAAGTCAGACTTGATCCAGCGAAGCTGCAATCTTATGGCTTGTCCCTGCGAAATGTGGTTGAGGCCGTCTCTCAGAACAATG
>JALZJF010000125.1 GCA_030859905.1 Acidobacteriota bacterium | reverse complement strand
GCAGTGAAGATCTCGCAATTGCGACGCACTTATGGTCCGCAGGTTCGATTCATTCTGTTTCTCTGCGGATACTTTGACAGCGGCTACTTAGGCTATGAAGCCGCTGAAGGAATCGATTGGGTTTGGGAACATCGTATCGACGATCTCAAAAAGCTCGGGCTATAGAATGGAAAACGTTGACCTCATTGAATCCTCGCGGCTGAAGGCGCAGCAGCATCTCGACTCGACTAAGACGCAGGCAGAAAGAAACAAGCTCGGTCAGTTTGCGACGCCGGCGCCGCTGGCAAAAGAGCTTCTCGAGTACGCGCGAAAGACTCTGCCATCGAATCTCAACATCCGATTTCTCGATCCAGCCTTCGGTACTGGATCGTTCTACTCAGCGCTTCTGAAGACTTTTCCTCGCTCACGGATCGCGAATGCTGCGGGCTATGAAATCGATAAACATTTTGCGGGGTCTGCCGCGGAACTTTGGGGTGGCCAACTTCTGCAATTAGACAATGCTGACTTCACGCGGCAGAGTGCCCCGTCCTCTGATAACCAACGAGCTAACCTGCTCATTTGCAACCCACCCTATGTGCGTCACCATCACCTCTCACTCGACGACAAGAATCGATTAAGGATAGCGGCTCGGCGGTCCGCCGGAGTGAGTTTGAGTGGGCTATCGGGTCTCTATTGTTATTTCATGTGCATTGCGCATTCCTGGTTGGCGGAAGATGCCTTAGCGGGTTGGCTAATTCCAAGCGAGTTCATGGACGTTAATTATGGTGGCGCGATAAAGGAGTACCTGCTCAATCAGGTTACCCTTCTTCGCATACACCGGTTCAATCCCGCTGAGGTTCAATTCGACGATGCCCTAGTATCGTCAGCAATCGTTTGGTTCAAGAAGACCGCGTCTCGTCCTGATCACTTCGTGGACTTCACATTCGGGGGAACATTAACAAAGCCGTCAATGTCGAGGCGAATCCCCGCTCGCGATCTACCCGAGGCCAGCAAGTGGACCAAGTTTCCGCAAAGCGCCGTCAGTCCCAAGCGTGTTCAAACGGAGATTAAGCTTTCGGACTTATTCACGATCAAAAGAGGGATTGCGACTGGAGCAAACAAGTTCTTTATTTTAACGCCTGAGAGAATCGCCGAACTACAACTCCCGAAGAGCTTCCTAATTCCGATCTTGCCCAGTCCGAGATACCTATCCTCCGACGAAGTGCTGGCCGATCATCACGGCGATCCGCTCGTGAAACGAAAGCAATATCTGCTGGCTTGCAAACTGCCGGAACCGGAAGTCGAAGCCAAGTACCCTTCGCTCTGGAGTTATCTACAATTTGGCGAAGAGCAAGGCATTCACGAAAAATATCTGTCACAGCATCGCTGCCCGTGGTACTCGCAAGAAGAACGCCTCCCGCCGTTGTTCCTTTGTACCTACATCAGCCGAAAGAGCAAAGCTACGGGCGAAACATTTCGCTTCATCCTTAACCACTCGAAGGCCATCGCTGCAAACGTCTACTTACTTCTCTACCCGAAAAAACCTTTGGGGGACGCAATAAGAGCCCAGCCCGAGCTAGTCAAATCACTATGGCAGGCGCTGAGAGCAATTACGTCCGAAGCTCTCACAGGCGAAGGGCGTGTATATGGCGGCGGCCTCTACAAAATAGAGCCGAGAGAGTTAGGAAATGTTTCGGCCCAGGGCATCATTTCAACTCTACCAACTCTCTGGGTCGAAGCAGATCAACAGCCGTCATTGTGGTAAGAATGATTTATGCTCGACCAGCAAATCCTACTGGTCTATGGTCATACCGACGAAAGTCGCACTAGTCGAAGGAGAATAGACCTTCAACTGTGACATCGATACTTTCGCGTAACTCTGGCTGGTTTTTCCTCAGGCGTGTCATTCAATCGCTGCTCCTGATCCTTATTTTAATTGTCGTCAATTTTCTTTTGATTCATCTCGCTCCGGGTGACCCGGTTCATATGCTCGCAGGGCAGAGCGGTGATGAGCAATACTATGAGTTCATTCGCGCGAAATTCGGTTTGAATCAGCCGCTGACTACGCAACTCTGGATTTATCTATCGAGCGTTCTCCGCGGAGACTTGGGATATTCGCTCGGCTACCAGCAACCCGTCCTCGGGATAATCTTAGAGCGGATACCAGCGACGCTCCTGCTGATGCTGAGCGCGATTTTGTTATCAACCTCAGTTGGCGTGGTTTTAGGAGTGGAAGCCGCACGCCGGGAGAATTCATTTATTGATCGAGCAATAAACACCTTGGCGCTTTTGGGTTACTCGATTCCTTCTTTCTCGATCGGCCTGCTACTACTCATAGTTTTTGCACTCCAGCTCGGTCTCTTTCCCGCCCAGAATATGTCTTCGGCCAATCAGGAATTTACCGGGTTAACGTATCTGCTCGACGTGCTCCGCCATCTCGCTTTGCCGGCTGCAACGCTCGCGATTGTGCAGTTCGCTCAGGTCATGCGCCTGACCCGGACACAGATGCTGACCGTGCTGAGAGAGAACTTCATCACCACGGCGCGCGCTAAGGGCTTGAAAGAGCGACAAGTCATCTATGGGCACGCGCTGCGCAACGCGATGATTCCGCTAGTCACCATCCTGGGAAGCGACTTTGGAACGCTGTTGAGTGGGGCAGTGCTGGTAGAGACGGTGTTTGCATGGCCGGGCCTGGGTAGACTGCTGATCGATTCAATCGCCATGAGAGACTACCCCGTACTAATGGGAATCTTCCTCATGATCTCGATCAGTGTAGCAGTGGCGAATCTGTTCACGGACATTGTTTACTCCCGACTCGACCCGCGAACTAAGTACGCCTAACGCGATGATGAATTCAGAGAAGATAAAGGCGCGCCTGACCGGAGAATGGGATTTCTGGCGCAGCATAACGAGCAGTAAGACATCGATTCTTGCTCTTCTCTTGCTGATGCTCTTCGTCCTGGCGGCGGGTTTTGCTCACTGGGTTGCGCCCCGCGATCCACTCAAGACTTCCGGCCAGACTCTAAAGCCACCCTCGCAGGAGTTCTTCTTCGGAACTGACGATCTCGGCAGAGATGTATTCAGCGGAGTTGTGCACGGCGCCCGGACCTCAATCACAACCGGCCTTACAGTGGCTCTGTTAAGCGGGCTTTGGGGAGTTCTGATTGGGCTGGTAGCGGGTTACGCGGGCGGGTTTTTGGACGACCTGCTGATGCGGCTCACGGAGCTTTTCCTCATCCCACCCAGGTTTTTTATGGCTCTGGTGATTGCGGCGATCTTTGGCGCGTCTCATTTCACGGTGATCATAATTCTCACGATCACTTATTGGCCCTTTACAGCGAGACTCGTCCGGGCCGAAGTAATGTCACTGAAGGAGAGAAGTTTTGTGGAAGCAGCGCGCGCGATGGGAGCGACGCCCACCAGAATTCTCTTTCGACAGATACTGCCTAACGCGATGCCGCTTATCATTACACAAATTATCCTTATGATCGGTGGAGTGATACTTGTCGAGGCAGGGCTGGACTTCATTGGGCTTGGTGACAGAACCCACATTAGTTGGGGTTATATGCTTCACAACGGCCAGCACTTCATCCGTGACGCATGGTGGATGGTCGTGTTCCCTATGTTGGCGGTATCCTTGCTGGTCTTTGCTTTGAACATCCTCGGCGACGCCCTTAACCGCGCTCTCGATCCCAGGTCGCGGATCGAGTATCTCAATAGGCCTGTTTGAGGTTTGTTGTTCAGTTTGGAATCGAGACTTTCACAGCGCGGCCACGGCTGCAACCAAACGACGCACTAGCTCCGGAGGAGCGGGATGTTTATAGACACGGCAGCGAATCTACGACTGGAGCTCCGGAGGAGCGAAATGTTCCCAGCGATGAGTAAGTCGCATCAGCAACATTTCCGCTCCTCCGGAGCGGGGCGAATATTAAGAAGCATGCGATCTATAAATATTATGTCCCTCCGGGACTGCCGGGTATCCTTGAGAGTTCAATGATTGAAAAGGAGCACTAGCCGATGTCAGCCCCGTCCTCTTCTCTTAAACAAGAGAACCGTGACCGCAGTAATGGAAATGAGCGCGATCAGAATCAGGAGGATGTAGGACCCACGCCCGACACTAGAAGCAGCTTTTGTTCGATCACCTTCGGCCCACCAGGCGTCTTGCGCGAAGTTGGCGTTCGACTTCGCACTCCACTCGTACATCCCTTGCAGTCCGTCTCTATAAGCTGATACCGATTGGGGTTCATAGAGCCAAAAGTAAGGCAAGTCTTTAGTGAGAATCTCCTGCGCCTCGAAATAGTACGAGGCGCGCTTTAGTTTATCCAGTTCGGACGCTGACAGCGAAAAAAGCTCGTCAACTCGCGGATTGCGATAACCCGCGCCGTTGGAGAATGGAATGGGTCCGATATTCGACGAAACGACGGTGCGCTTGACGCCCACGTCAGGATCAGGACCATTCTCGAAAGATGCGAACGCCAGGTCGAAGTCCTTTTTGATATAAACGGCGTCAACCGCCGCGCTGAATTCCAGCAGTTGTAGGTCCACCTCTATTCCTGCATCGCGCAATTGATCGCGGAGCGCCTCGGCAACTTTTGAATAACCGGCAGCGTGGACGAACTCAAGGCGAAAGCGCAAGCCGCTAGCATCTCGTTTTTGACCGGCGTCATCCAGCAATCGATTCGCGAGCAGCAAATCTCTTTCATACTTAAACACATTCGGGTTATAGGCCCATGCCAGCAGATGTGAGATCGGACCTGTAGCGACAACTCCCATCCCAAACTGAAGCTTATCAACTAAAAAGTCCTTATCAATCGCGTGCGCAATAGCCTGTCTCACCCGGAGGTCGGAAAGCGGAGCGCGAGTGAGGTTCGGTATCAATGTCTCTACCGTGGCATAACCTTCGCGGCCTTTATCGGCAAGGACAACACCGTTCATCCTCTTGAACCGCGCGGCATCGAGCGGTGAGACATTGATGAGGTAATCCACCTCTTTCTTCTCGAATGCAATCGCCGCCGTCGAGCCGCTCGGCATGACTCTATACACCACCCGATCGAGATAGGGCTTGCCTTTCTTGTAATACCTCTCATTCCTTGCCAATGTGATGTGGTCGCCTTTTCTCCATCCCACAAACTTAAAAGGCCCGCTCCCAACGGGACTTGTATTGTGCAGATTTGTGAGCGGGTCAGTTCCTTCGAAGATATGTCTCGGCATCACGGGAGCGTTACTGACATCAATGAGTTGAAGAAAAGCGGCGTACGGCCTTTTGAATTCGAACACCACCGTGCGCGCATCAGGCGTGGAAATCAGATTCAGGTTATCACCCACTGAAGTGCGCGTCCGCGAGTGATACTTCATCAGGAGCTGCTCAAAGGTAAACTTAATATCTGCGGACGTGACGGGCATACCATCATGAAAAACCGCTTCGGGGGCGAGGTGAAAGGTATAGGTTCTGCCGTCGGGCGAAACCTCCCAGCGCTCGGCCAGATCGGGTACGGGATTCAAGTTGAAGTCGTGCGCCACCAATCCACTAAAGATTGACCCGCAGATTAGGTGCACGCCGCCCTGCGTTGTGATAGCCGGATTTAGACCCGCTGGATCGGTAGAGAGCGCAACGACCACGGTCCCGCCGTATCTCGGGCTGCCGTGCGCTATCTCCGCAAGACCTGAGGCCCCAATGAAGATAGCGCTAAGAATGAGACTGATTTTCATCTTCATGCCATAAGCGCTGAGTCGCGTCAGCACAATATGATACACAAGCCTGCCAACCTACCAGGGCAGCCACCAGCAATTCTAGCTGTAGGCGTTTCAACGGGGGATGCCAGGAGAAATGCGGGGAAAGACTTTCGCGCCTCGCCTCGATCTCAATTGACTGTCTGCTCACAGAAGTTCATGGGCTTGTCTTAAGAGGCTTTGCCCTGTACTTTTCTTGCCACCAGGGTTCGTCGCGATTCCTGGCTTTTCTTCATCAACGCACCAACAGGCCGAGAGGCTGAAATTACATGTTCGGTTACTCTTCACTGCTCTAAGCAAATGCCGGCGCAATCTGATCCGACAACTCGCAGCACTGTTCTAAGCTACCTTGACGATTACCTGCAACGTGGAGAGGCGATCATGTTCGAGCACCGACGCGGTTTGCGCTACGTTCGCTGGTCATACAAGCAAGTTGTCCTGACCGCGCGTAAGGTGGCTCGTGAGTTCGAAGACCGGGGTATTGCACCGGGCGAGCGCGTGCTGTTGTGCGGCAAAGACAGTCCCGAATGGGTGGCCGCGTTCTGGGGGTGCCTGCTGCGCGGCGCGGTGGTCGTGCCGCTCGACAGAGAGAGCACGGTGGAGTTTGTCTGTTTAGTACAACAGCAAACGGACGCAAAGTTAGTCGCGACGAGCACCGGCGTGCCCGGCGTCGAACGCTTAAACGTTCCGCTTCTCCCGCTTGATGAACTGAGCGAAACCGTTGCGCATCACTCCGCGGAGTCATACCCGGTTGAGGGTCTTGACGAAGACGCGTTAGTCGAAATCATCTTTACATCCGGCACCACGTCAGCGCCGAAGGGTGTGGTGCTCACGCACCGCAATCTGCTCGCCAATCTTCTGCCACTCGAAGTTGAGATTGAAAAATATATCAAGTGGGAGCAATTCTTCCATCCGATTCGCTTCTTAAACCTCGTGCCCTTGAGCCACGTTTTCGGACAGTTCATGGGGGTCTTCGTCCCGCAGCTCCTGGGCGGTGAAGTTCACTTTCATGACACGCTGAACCCGGCAGAGATCGTCCGCCGGACTCGCGAAAAAAGCATCTCTGTGATCGTACTCGTGCCGCGCGTACTCGACTGCTTGCGCGAGTGGGTTGAACGTGACTACGCCGCGCGCGGTCTGCCGGGTAAGCTGCCGGAACGCATTGCTGCGGCTGCAGGCACAAACTTTCTGCGGCGATGGTGGATGTTCCGCCGCGTGCATGGCCGTTTCGGTTGGAAGTTTTGGGCTTTTCTGTCCGGCGGGGCTACGCTCGACGAGCGAACGGAAACCTTTTGGCGCCGGCTTGGCTTCGCCGTTCTGCAAGGCTACGGCATGACCGAATCCGCGTCCCTAATCACGGTCACTCATCCCTTCAAAGGAAGGCAAGGCTCAATCGGCAAACTGATTCCAGGCTCTGAAATGAAACTTGACGATTCGGGCGAGATCATCGTGCGGGGCGCGAGCGTCTCGCCCGGCTACTGGACTGCTTCCGGTCACCTCAATCGGCACGCCGGCGAGTGGTTTCACACCGGCGACATCGGCGCGATGGACGAGGTAGGGAATCTTTATTTCAAGGGGCGCAAAAAGGATGTGATCGTCACGGCTGCCGGCCTGAATATCTACCCGGAAGACCTTGAAGAGGCGCTCAACCGTCAACCGGAAGTGCGCGCAAGCTGCGTAGTCAAGTGGGAAGGCGCGCGCGGGATGGAGCCCCTCGCCGTGCTCATTTTGCGCGATCCACATACAAGCGCTGAAGCTGCGATCGCGCGCGCCAACTACAGCCTGGCCGAACACCAACGAATTCGTCGTTGGTTCGTCTGGACGGCGCCGGACTTTCCGCGCACCGCGACGCACAAGGTGCTCAAAGCCGAAGTCGCCGCTAAGATCAAAGAGGAAAATGGGCCGAAGGATCAAGATCGGGAGTCCGATTCATTTTTTATTACTCATCCTTCCTCCTTGTCTTCTTCCTTCATCCTCTCCGAAGCCGCGCGTATCAGCGGTAGCGCTTCTGTCCAGGCCCAATCTTCTCTGAAGCTGACGACCGACTTGAAACTCGACTCTTTAGGGCGCATCGAACTATTGAGCGCGCTGGAAGAGCGTTACCAAATTGAGATTGACGAGGCGGCGTTTACCGCGGCGACGACCGTCGATGATGTCGAGCGGATCATTCGCGGCGAAATGGAAGAAAGGGTTGCGTCATACCCTTACCCAAAGTGGACGGGGCGATTTCCGGTGACGTGGATCCGCGCGCTCCTGTTTTACGCGCTCATCCTGCCGATCACACGGTTGATGAGCCGGATGCGTGTCGAGGGCATTGGCCATCTGGCCCATCTCGACCTCCTCAAGGAGCCCGCTTTGTTCGTTGCCAATCACGTTACCCTTGGTGACCACGCGCTCATTCTCGCGGCCCTGCCCAGACGTTTGCGTCACCGCACAGCGATTGCGATGGAAGGCGAACGCTTGCGCGAGTGGCTGCATCCGCCCGCAGGCACAAGTTGGTTTATGCGGCTACGATTGCTTGCGCAGTACCTCTTGGTGATCACGTTTTTTCACGTCTTCCCGCTCCCCCGGCGAAGCGGATTTCGCCGCAGCTTTGCCTATGCGGCAGAGTGTGTAGATCGAGGCGAGAGCGTGCTGGTTTTTCCCGAAGGGAAACGCGCGCCGCGCGGACAGATGCACCTGAGTTCTTTTAAGCCTGGCATCGGGTTGTTGGCTAAAGAACTGAATGTCACGGTTGTGCCGGTGAAACTTCACGGCTTGTACGAACTCAAACGGCGCCGACAATATTTCGCTTCCCCCGGCATGGTCAGAGTCGTTTTCGGTGAGCCAATTAAATTCGATGCTCGAATGAAGCCGGCGGAAATCGCTGAAGAATTAAAGCGTCGCCTCGCCGCACTCTGATGTTAGCGGGATAATCTAGAATGGGTTTGAATGCCTGCTTTTATGTCCTCGCGAGAACCAAGGAAGATTATCCGTTGGAATCACGAAAAAGTGGAGATCGGGGCGTCGCCTTGAATCGCACTAGTCTCTCGCTGGCGCAAAGGCTTGGCTTCGCGGATAGTCGAGCTCCGCAGTTTTGATTGCTGCGCGTCCGTACTTCAAGTAGAGTGCCGGAATCACAATCATGTTGAGGAAGGTCGAGGTGACGATCCCGCCAAGAATCACGACCGCCATAGGCTGTTGAATCTCTTTACCGGGTTCTCCCGCTCCCAAAGCGAGAGGAATGAGACCGACACCAGTTACGAGCGCCGTCATCAGGATAGGGCTGAGCCGTTCCATCGAACCTTGCACGATCGCGTCACGGAAGCCGACGCCTTCCTCCTGCATCAAGTGCGTGTAGTGCGAGATCAGCATAATGCCGTTTCTGGTGGCGATGCCGAACAGGGTGATGAATCCGACGAGAGAGGCAATGGAGAGCGTTCCGCCTGCTAGGAAGACCATCACGACGCCGCCGATCAACGCGAGCGGCAAATTTGCCATCACGAGCGCGGCAGAGCGCGCCGACTTCAAAGCGACATACAGCAGCAGGAAGATGCCTCCGATGGCGACGATCGATAGCAGCGTGATGAGGCGCGAAGCCTTCTCCTGCGCCTCAAACTGCCCGCCGTACTGCACGAAGTAGCCTTGCGGCAACTGCACGTTACTGCCGATAGCCGCTCGGACATCATTGATCACGCTGCCTAAGTCTCGATCCGCAACATTGGCTTGAATGATGATGCGGCGTTGGACGTTCTCACGATTGATCGTGTTCGGGCCTTGATCGACGCGCACGTCGGCTACCTGACCGATAGGCACACGCGCGCCCGTCGGAGTGTCAATCAGGGTGCGACCTATCGTATCAACCGATTCGCGCGCCTTATCGTCGAAGCGCACGAGCACGTCGAAAGTCCTCTGCTCTTCCAGCACCTGCGAGGCGACGTGACCGTTGAAGGCCGTGTCAACTGTTTCGGCCAAATCTCCGGCTCTTAGTCCGAGTGCGGCTGCCCCTTGCCGATCCATGTTGATTTGCACTTGGGGCACGCCGACTTGCGGCTCGACGATTAAATCGACGATGCCGGGAACTCCCGTCATCTGGTCGCGTATCTCGGCGGCTTTAGTTCGCAGCGTCGCGAGGTCGGGTCCGAAGAGTTTGATGGCGATCTGGGCCCGCGTGCCTGAGAGCAGGTGGTCGATGCGGTGCGAGATCGGCTGCCCCACTTCCGCCTCGACGCCTGGGATGCGCGCCAGACGCTGGCGCACGTCTTCCATGAACTCGGCGTGAGTGCGGTCACCCTCCTTGGTGACGACCTCGATCTCGCTCGTGTTGACGCCCGCGGCGTGTTCGTCTAATTCGGCGCGTCCCGTGCGGCGAGTGGTGGAGACGACTTCAGGGACTTCGTGCAGGACAGACTCGATAACATTGCCGATGCGATTGGACTCCCGCAAGGACGTGCCCGGCGGCATGTTGGCGTTGATGTTTAGCGTGCCCTCGTTGAACGGCGGCAGAAATTCACGCCCCATGAACGTGAACAACGCGGCTGCCACCAGCAGCATCGCCGCGGACGTGGCGATGATCTTGTACGGATTGCGGAGAGTCCAGTTCAGGATGCGCGCGTAATGCTTCTTCATCCATGCGACGAGTCGTGAATCTTTCTCGTCGTGAAGTAGCTTTGAGCGACCGAGCAGGAAATAGCAGAGCACGGGCGTCACGGTCAGCGCGACGACGAGTGAAGCTGTGATCGAGATGATGTACGCTAAAGCGAGCGGAGCGAACATGCGCCCCTCGAAGCCGCCCAGGGAGAAGAGCGGAAGGAAAACGATGATGATGATGAGAGTTGCAAAGAGGATTGAATTCCTGATTTCGCTCGACGCGTGGAAAATCACATCAATGACGGGAGCGGGCGTGGGCGAGTGTGTGTTCTGCTTCAGCCGTCGGAAAACGTTTTCGACGTCAATGATCGCGTCGTCCACGAGCGCGCCGATAGCGATGGCAAGGCCTCCCAGGGTCATCGTGTTGATCGAGATGCCGAAGTAACTCATCACCAGAATCGCCGCAATCAGCGAGAGCGGAATCGCGGTCAAAGAGATGAACGTCGTGCGGAAGTTCCAGAGGAAGAGGAACAGCACGATTGTCACCATGACGCCGCCCTCGATGATTGACGAGCGCACATTGCCCACCGCGCGGTTGATGAAGTCGGACTGTTGGAAAGCCTTCGTGTCAATGGTCACGTCCGCGGGCAGCGTCGCTCTCAACCCCGCGAGTGTCGACTCGATCTGTCCGGTGACTTCGAGCGTATTGGCGTTTGGCTGTTTCTGAATCGTGGCGATGACCGCCGGCTGCATGTTGAAGCTGCCGTCGCCGCGCTTCAGAGCGGCGCCCGCTTGAACGGTGGCGACGTTGCCAATCAGAATCGGCGTGCCATTGCGCACGGTGACGACGGAGTTTGCAAGGTTTTCGGGCGAATGGATGCGGGCGCGGCCGCGAATGAGGAACTCTTCGTTCGTACGCTCAAGGAAGCCGCCCGCCGCGTTCGCGTTTGAAGCGGTCACGGCTTCGACGACTTGTTCGAGAGTTAAGCCAGAGTCAGCTAGTTTCGCCGGGTCAACAAGCACCTGAAACTGCTTCGTCTCGCCGCCGATAATCATGACTTGCGAGACGCCCGTGACACCCAACAGGCGCGGGCGCACAGTCCAATCGGCAATCGAGCGCAAGTCCATCGCAGACGTAGTTTTGCTGGTCATTGAGATCAGCATAATCTCACCCATCGTCGAGGAGATCGGGCCGAGCACGGGCGCGGGGACTCCGGCGGGGAGTCGGACTTGTTGTAACTTCTCGTTGACGAGTTGGCGGGCCCGGTAAATATCCGTGTCCAGGTTGAATTCGACGAAGACGATGGAGATGCCGATGGCGGAGTTCGAGCGGACGCGATAGACGCCCGCCGTGCCGTTCATCGCGGCCTCGATGGGAAGCGTCACGAGCGATTCCACTTCTTCCGGCGCGAGTCCGTGCGATTCAGTCAAAATGGTCACGGTCGGCGCGGTCAAATCGGGAAACACGTCAACCGGCGTGCGCATGGTGACATAGCCGCCGTAGATCAGCAGCGCGACGGCGGCGATGACAACGAGCAGGCGGTTTCTTAGCGACCACTGAATAATTTTGTTAAGCATAGAGCCTTTCCGCAACTTAAGAGACTATCGAAGAGTAAGCCGGGTTTTCTCGAAGCTGGGGTCTCGGAAACTCCGCGAAAGCCGAAAATCAAACAAGATTAGTCTTGCGGCTTATGATGATGCGCCTCGCCCGAAACATTGGTTGGGTCAACGTGAACCGTTGCTTGAGAAAGATAATTGATTTTTTCCAAAAGATTCCGTTGGGCTTCGACGGCGACCTCGTGCGCCTGCGTCAAAGTCAATTGCGGGTTGACGGCCAAATTTAGTTCCGCATGGAGATTATGTCCAAGCCATCTGACGCGCACTTCAGTTACCTCTTCAACCTGCGGCGTTTGCTTAGCCGCTTCGCTAATTTCGTCAACTACGTTCGGTTCAACCCCGTCCAGCAGTCTGATGAAAACCGACTTCGCTGAGTCCCAGACGATTTTGAGAATCATCAAGGTGATGATCAGACCGACAATCGGGTCGGCGAGCGGAAAACCGAGCCACACGCCGATTGCGCCGAACAAAACCGCCAGACTCGTCAGGCCATCCGTGCGGGCGTGATAGCCGTCGGCGATGAGTGCGGCACTCCCGATTTCACGTCCGACTTTGATGCGAAAAATGGCAACGGCTTCATTGCCGATAAAGCCGACAATTGAAGCGGCGGCAACCGCCCACAGATACGTTACGTCTTGGGGCGCGTAAAGACGCTTGACTGACTCGTAACCGGCGAGAATCGCGCTAATCAGGATCGCCAACACAATGAAAACGCCGGCCAAATCTTCCACTCGCCCCAGGCCGTAGGTAAATCGCTTGGTTGGTTTCCAAAGCCCTATTGCAAACGCAATCCACAACGGAATAGCGGTCGTCGCATCGCTGAAATTGTGAATTGTGTCCGCGAGAAGTGCGACGCTGCCGGTATACCAAACGACGACGGCTTGAAGAATGGCGGTGATAAACAGCCAGATGAACGACCACTTTAAAGCCCAGATACCTCTTTCACTTGTCAAAATCGAAGGATCAATCGCGCCGTGCGTGTACCCGTGGGAACCGCCATGATTGCCGGCATCGTGCGAATGACCGCCGTGCGGATGGTCGTGTTCGTGACCCCCGTCCCGCCCGTGACTTTTTCCCTCGCCATCACTCATCTCATTTTCCTTGAGCTTAGACAGGTCTGACGATTAGGTTTCGTGTGAATGCACGCCCGCATCCGCCGGCTTCAGTTCCTGCAACCTGATCTGATACGCCCCCTGGGTCACGACGCGTTCGCCTTTATTGAGACCCGACAGGACGGCTACCTTGTCGCCGTACTCGTCACCAAGCGTCACCTCGCGCCGCTGAAACTCTTCGCCCGAAAGCAGCACATAGACGAGTTTTTTGCCTTCGTTATCAAGCACCGCCGAGCGGGGTATCATCATCGCCGTCACAGACTCGCCGGCGTCTAAACTCACGTTCGCCTGCATTCCGATCCGTAAGGCGCGACCGCCATTTGGCACTTGAAAGACGACCGTAGCGGCGCGCGTCGCTTCATTAATCACCGCTCCGATGTCCACGACCGTGCCGCGAAATTCCTGGCCCGGATAGGCGGCGGTGGTAAATGTCGCACCAGCGCCCCCGCCCAAACGGTTTAGGTCACGCTCGAAGATCGGGGCCTCGACCCACACCGTATCTAGATTACTGATCTCGAGAATCGCTTCGCCAGGCAAGACCTGCTCACCGATCGACTTAT
This sequence comes from Acidobacteriota bacterium, assembly GCA_030859905.1. Classification (GTDB taxonomy): domain Bacteria; phylum Acidobacteriota; class Blastocatellia; order Pyrinomonadales; family Pyrinomonadaceae; genus PSRF01. The sequence goes on along the minus strand of JALZJF010000125.1, from coordinate 6,557 downwards.
TCACCTTCGTCACGTAACCGCTGAGGGGTGCGCGCACTGCAAAACTCGCATTGGCGCTACCGACATTCGTTCGGGCAGCTGCAACGGATCGCGTTGAGGTAAGCGCTTCCAGACGCTTAACGGCGGCGTCATAACCTGCTTTCGCTGAGTTGAGATCGGCCTCTGCAGCCTGAAGCTGTCGCTCTGAAAATGCCTTACGTTCGTAGAGACGTTGCGCGCGATTAGCTTCCTTCTGCGCTAAATCGAACCGCACACGGGCTGATTCAACCTCACCGGCAGCCGTGCGGCGGTCTGCTTCAAGCCGCGCGTTCTCCAGACCGATTGACGCACTGGCAGCGCGCACCTGCGCCTGCTCGGCGGAGGTCGCGGTTTGTTGCAGGACGGCGATGGTCTGCCCTTGCGCGACGCGCTGCCCAATGCGCGGGATCTGTCCGCCGGCAAGGATGCCGCCCACGGGTGGAGCGATTACGGCCTGTTTGTTCGCCGCCGGAACGACACGCCCCGTCGCGGTTATCTGCCGCGCCACTGTCTGCTCTTCTACTCGCGCAAGTTTCATCCGGATTAGCCACTGCTGCTCCATCAAAAACTTCACTGTCCCAGTGTTAGCGGCGGCCGCAGGCGCTTCAGTTTTCTCTTCTTTGGCCGGACGCAACCACAGGAAAGCAAACAGAATGACTCCTAGTGAGAATACGGCGGCTGCAGCAACAATCATCACCAGATTGAGGCGTGAGGCACTGGCGTTGCGCTCAATGCTTATGGTCTCTTCATGTGTGACGCGCACCTGCTTCGTTTCTTCGGCGCGTTCCTCGTTGGGATCGTGCGGTGTACTCATAATTTGATGTCAGTGCCTGTTGCCAGCTCCAGTTGAAAGATGCTCGTGTAGTAATCGAAAATCGCGCGGTAGTAATTGGCGCGAATTTCAGTTCTGGTTTTCTGCGCTTCGATTAAGGTAATTAGTTCCGTAGCGCCTTCCTGATAAGCCCCAAGCTGAATCTCACGTGACTCATCGGCCTGCCTCAAGAGACCTGCTTCATAAGCTCTTACTTGCTCGCGTGCGGTTTCGTAAGCTCGATAGGCCGCCTCGACATCAGCAAGTGCGCGATTGCGAACTAGGCGCAGGGTTGTCTCCACTAGTTTTTGTTCAGCTTCAGCGCGGGCGATACCGGATTGATTGCGATTGCCAAACGGCAGCGGCACCGTGACTCCCGCCAGAACGGTGTTGTCCACGCCTACTCTCTTGTAGCCGACGTATGGAGTGACCTCGCCCCGGCCACGCGAACGTTCGAGCTTGATCGAGGACTCAGCCAGCGCCACTTCGGCTTCAGCCACTTTCACTTCCGGACGAGTGGCTAATGCAGTTTCTCTTAGTTGCGTGAGATCAAGATTCACCGTTGGCACCTGGAGACGGTTGCTGATGTCTACTCTCGCCGCGCGCTCGAAGTTAGGATCGCCAATCAATTCGAGAAGTCGAATCTTTGTCTTCCTGAATGCTAGTTCTGCATTGGCAACGGCGAAGTCAAACTTAGTCCGTTCTAAACGAACTTTCAGGAGATCCCCTTCGGCTATGTATCCTTCTTCGAAGCGGGCCGTGTTGAACCGCACCAAGCCCTCGAAGTTGTCCCGGTTCTCCTGATCAATGCCGAGGAGGACTCGCGCCAGGACGGATTCGTAGTAGGTTCGCTTGAGATCGAAGAGCTGGCGTCGCAGCGCTTCTGTCAAACGCGCTTCGGAAACCAAAACAGTTCGCTCCGCCACTTCCATGCGCAAAGCCTTACGATTACCCAACTCAATCGGCTGAGCCACTGCTACCCCGTACTCCTGGAGCCTGCTCGCTGGCGTCTCTCCAGACAGGCGCAGATTCTCCGCGCTGACCGTCAACCCCGGGCGTGGACTCAGTCGGGCGCCAACTCTTTGGGCTTCCGCAATACCCACCTCAAGTCGTGCCGCTTCGAGGGCCAGATTCTTTCGCAGAAACTGTTCCGTCGCGGACTCCAGCGAAACATAATCAGGAGCCTGTGAAATGGTGGCTTGCGGAACAGCGACACGCGGCCCATCCGCGGCGAGTGTTTGCGCGCACACGCCTGACGCAAACGAAACTATCAACATCAAACTTGTAATTGATCGAAGGCTCTTCACAATTAGTTTTCCTATTCCACCTTAAAATCTGTTAGCGGCATGCGTTCATCGATCTTGGCATTCTTAACGTGAAACTCGATCTCGTAATCACCCTTACTGGGAATGGCTACATCGGCGACGTAGATGCCCGTTACCTTGCCGACCCGCGCTTTGGTTTGCATTATTTCCGCTCCGCCTTTCGCACGAGTGATTAAAATCACCTCAGCCTTCTCTACCGGAGTACCGTCAGTAAGGTCCGTAATGTGAATCAAAAACTGGCTCGGCTGACCGGCTTTTAAAGGGTCGTATTCAAAAAAGTTTTCAATTCGGTCGGTGAATTCCGTGCGCGCTATCGCTTCTTCCTCGTGCTCTGTCTCCTGTTTCGGAGATGAGCTACATCCCGACATAACGACGACAGCTAATATGAAGCTAAAAATCCACGCGCTCCGACGACGGGTGGTAGTTTTAAAGAGCAGCAGAACTGTGTGCATTTCCAGTGAATGTCCTACCTATTTGAAGATTTGAATGAGAGCTTCCGCGGCGCGATGTACGGAGAGCGGAGCAAAAAGAAGAATGACTGAGAGCGTGACCAGGCCCGCAGATAAAACAAATGCGACCCCCTTTGGCCCCTTCGCTTGACTTGGACCAGGAGACATGGGTACAGGGGCGTCTACGAGAGTGAGCAAACGACCCACACGACGTTGAAAAGTAAGTGCACTATCCGAAACGAAGCTTGATGCAATCGCGTGTGTTGCTACAGGCTCAGAAGCAATGTGGGCCGCCGTGGTTCGCCTTCGCAGTTTGACCAGCGCTTCCGCAATCTCCAACGGCTCCGATGTTCGCGCTGCAGCCACTTCATCACAGAGTATTTCTACCTCAGTGGAGCGCCAACCAACGATTAAGCGGCACAGCGGAAAAGCCAGGGAACTGTAGCTGCATACGGAGAGGAAAAGTTTGATTAGGTTGTCGCGGCGCGTGTGATGCGCTGCCTCGTGCTCCAACACGCCGGCCAACTCAGCCGAACTAAGCGTTCGCAACAGACCGGATGAGAGAATCAACTTTGAGTTGCGAAATCCCCACACAAAGGAGAGCGGATAATCGCTCATGACTAAGCCCACCGAGAGCCCTGCTTTCCGCGCAACTTCGTTGACCAGCGCAACCTGCTCCGGCGGAGGCGCCACGACCTGCATATCCAATCGCCTGATCACGCGAGTCACCCGCCACGAGCCACGAGCGTTTGACCAAACAACAACGGCGGCTATCACAGCCAAAAACAGAGTCATTGCGTAGGCAAGCGCAGGCTCCAGAACTACCGTTAACTCACCCAGCAGATGCAATTGGTGAAGAGGTGCGGAATGTTCAGCCGCGAAGGCTTCCGGCGTCAACGACAGGCGTGGAAGCAACGCAGCCGTAACCAGCCAAAGAGAAGCAATCGGAGGAACTATGAGCGCGGCTGCGTAAAACTGCGCGAGGCTTCCAGCTTTAAGCCGCCAGATTTCTCTGATGGTAATTTGCCTTACGATCAGAGCTACCGCGAATATCGCCAGCGCAAAAACCGTGCTGAAGAGCACGAAGTTTTCCATAGCCGCGATAAGTACTGAAGTGCCGAACAAAGTCATTCCCGAGCTTTTCTACTTCCTGGGGCGTTTACGTCGCTTCTCTCGAATCTTCGCTTCCAGTTGATCTAGTGCACCTGGATCATCACCGATTAAATCCACAAAAGTCGAAAGGGCGTTCTCGGCAGAATGTCCGATGAGTGCCCCTAACACTTCTTGCGCCATCATTCGTTCAAACTCCTCGAGCGTGTAACGAGGCGTATAGACAAATGCCTTGCCCTCTTTTTCGCGCAGCAAATAGCCCTTTCGGTGCAGTCGATCAAGAGTCGTCAGCACCGTCGTGTGCGCACTCCCACGGCGCTCCCGCAAGTGCTCCTCAACCTCGTTTACCGTTTGTCCAGAGGCGCGCCAGAGTACTTCCATCACCGCCGTCTCAAGCTCGCCGAGCACATGACCTGCGCCGCGCGCGCCGGGCTTAAAACCGCGCATTGTGATTTTAGGGTCAATACGTTGCGTCATCATCATGCTCCTCCCTCTAAACCCAAAGGGAGAGCGGCAAGTCTAAAGGCCGTACCAACTATTGTCAATAGTCGAACCGCGACTGCATTGGTCAAATGTCAACCTACGCGACTCTTTTGACTCCGCTGTACTCGCCAGTAACCTTCAACGTGACGGTTACCTCGCTGTCCGAGCGATTGCGCCAGAACCATCCGTGATTACCGTCAAAGGGCGCGGTCAATTCGCCTGAGTCACGTTCAACCTCTCTGCCTTTGCTGAAGCTGTGGCTGGCTCCGCCCGGGCCATCCCCGTGAGTGTCGTGGTTAACGCGCCCGCCTGCGCTCCTCCATTCATAGCGAGCTTTTGCCCCCTTCGACATTGCCAATTTAATTTCCGCGCCCTCCCCCGGCTTTAGCGTGACAGTCAGTTCATCCGTTTTCGGAGCGCCCGCCGCCTTTGCAACACGAACAGGAGCAGTAGACGCATCGGCTGTTTCAGATGCAGGTTGCAAAGCATCGACCGCCCGATCCCTTTCAGCCTCGGCTGCTAATTGTGTTTTTATCTCGCCCATTTCTGTCAGCCCAAGTACCCGGCCGATGCGTGTTGGATCAATACCGTATTCGCTCGGCAAGACAACCGTCACGAGGAGCACAGTAGCAACGATAATGGCAATGATGGTTGAACGCAGCAACTGCTTGCTGCTCGGCAATTCGGCGCGGTTGGGAAGGTCGCTGTTGTACATGAAATGTTTTCCTCGGATTAAGAGACAAAGTAACCCGTGAGTTGGTAGCCAATGAGCATGAAACCCGCGACCATCATGATGACATTGGCTGTGTATGCATGGCGCAGGAAGCTGTCTGTACGGCGCCAGTAACTCATCACAATCAAGATGGTGGCGAGCGCCAGTAACTGACCGATTTCGACGCCCACGTTGAAAGCGAGCATGTTGGGTATCAAGCCGTCGCGAGAAAGCTCGTACTCCTGAATCTTCGTCGCCAGGCCGAAGCCGTGGAAGAGGCCGAAAACGAGCGTCATCACTTTCGTATTCGGCTGCACGCCGAACCAGCGTTGGAAGGCGCCAATGTTGTCGAGCGCTTTATAGACCACCGACAGACCGATGATGGCGTCAATCAGATAGCTGCTGATATTAGTGCCGAAGTAAACCCCCAGCAGCATCGTCGAAGAATGACCGATGGCAAAGAGGCTGACGTACACGCCAATGTGCTTGAGCTTGTAGAGGAAGAAGATCACACCCAATAGAAACAGGATGTGGTCATACCCTGTGAACATGTGCTTAGCGCCGAGATAAACAAAGGGCATGATATTCACTCCAGTGATTTCCTGAATGTAGCCCTTATCACCTTCGGCAACGCCATGCGCATAAGACGTAGCGTCAAGTAGAAAAAAGAAGCACAGACCAGCGAATGCCGACCAGGCGGCATAGCGTTGCGGCGAACACAGCGAGCGCCGCATCTTTGAAAGCAGTAAACGCATAACAATCTCCGATGATTTGTGTACGAGTGGCTTCAGTCCGTGGGCGGGAGCGATCCGAATATAAAACTACCTGAAATAGTTTTTCTAACTATTAACTTCATTAAGGGGGGCTCCTCACGTTGGATGACGAGGAGCGCGCGAAGTATAAAGGTCACATCAACTATTGTCAATAGTTCGAATGCCTCGTTCGAATTGCCTCATTGGTTCGAATTGCCTCATGTTCGAATTGCCTCATAGTTCGAATTGCCTCATAGTTCGAATTGCCTCATACTTCTATTGGCAAAAGCACCTCGGCACCATCCGAACGATGTTCCAGCCTGTATCGAGGCTCTTATCAAGGAAGCCGACCTAGTTGAAGGTGACGCGGTGCTTGATGTTGCCTGGTCCACCCCCCTCTCGGATAGGGCCTCCCAGGAGAATTTTAACCCTTCAACGCTAGTTCGCGGAATGCGCCGTCTAAATAGGGCAAAACCAGGTTTTGAACACTTCCTTTCAGCGCGCCGCTCAAACCGTTAAACCGTGTTACAATCAATTAGCTGGTTGATGACCCTTTCCCTGTCAGCCTTTAGGTTGCTCTGTGTCTGATTTTGTCTTACCAGCAAATCACACTATTTCAACACAACCCTTGTTCGAACCAGTCATCCGTTACAGCGTTCGTAGTCGTTATGTCACAACTAGCTGAGGAAAAACCCGGACAAGCTGCCCATGACAGCGAAATGGTTGATGGCGTCGCGCCGATGGAGCTTTGGCACGGATCTAAGGAGGACGCTGAAGATGACGCCGAAGTAAGAGGCATAGTTGCCGAAGCTATTGACGCCTGGCTGTCGAGTACTTCGGAAGCTTCTTTCGAAGAGACAGCAGAGGTCCGCGAAGCACGAGCTCTAGCCTTGCTTT
>JALZJF010000107.1 GCA_030859905.1 Acidobacteriota bacterium | reverse complement strand
AAGCAGCCACTCCACGGTTTCGCAAAGGAACAAGAAAAGGAAGGAAACCGAGACCAATAGGAATCGGTGTGTCTAGAACGACTCGACGGTCATGCTATCGCTTACCGCGTAGCGGTTTAGTCCAATGAAGGTTATGGACGGCGCTTATATGGTTCGGATAGTGATCCTTCTGCCATAACTCGCCGCGTGATGGCGGGACAGGAACTCGTTCTCAAACTCTACAATGCAGTAGTTACAAGCCTTAAGTGGAATAGGACCGTACTTTCAATTGTTTATGACGAGCACGGCGGCTTTTTCGATCACGTCTCGCCACCGCCGGCCGAGGACGATATTTCTATTTTTCGCCACTTACGGAGTCGCGTGCCGTCCTTAGTAGTTTCACCTTGGGTGGAGCGTGGCAGAGTTTAGCACACGACGTTCGATCATACTTCGATCATCAAAACAATTCTGCTTAGATTCTGTCAAAAGCCGAACAACAGCATTCCCGACATGGGTGCCCGGGTGAACCACGCCAATCACTTAGGTGGCATCCTCACACTAGCGTCGCCTCGGCCAGCTACACCGTTTCTGCTTTTCAACATTGGATTCATCGCTTAGCCACTTGGAAAAGCCGACATTTTTACCCGAAAGTTGTTAGCGCAAGCCGCACGTCTGCGGTACCACCAAAGCTCAATGATTCAACAGGGAATTATTAAGGCAAAAGCCCAGTTGAGAGCCGAGGGCCTTCCACCGGGTTCAGCCTTAGTGATTGCTCCTGAAATGAAAGGCAAGTTTTGCTCATTATAGGTGGAGACATGAATTCAGGATTGGAACGCAATGCCAGGAAAAAGAGTGCTGCATTTCCCCTCTCGCCAATTCAGCTTCAGATTAAGGCACTCCATCTGCTCCAGTAAGGAGTTAATAAGATGAATAGATTGATATTTGGTGGCCTAGTAGCAATTCTTCTCCTTGGATTCTACGCATATTCTGTGGTGCTCGCTATCTTGGCCGTCCAATGCCTTACTCAGCCGGGATGTCAAGGCTACACCAAAGATTTAAACGAAGGCATCGTCACAGTCTTAAATTTAGTCGGCGGGCTAGTTTCTGCGCTGGTGGTTGCTGAACTCGCAGTCACAGAGCCTGGTAAGCAGCCGGCTGCGGCATCATTGGGGATAGACGTTTCCGCGGCCACGAAGAAAGTGGTAAGGGCGATGTCTGCGATATACATCCTGGTGTGGGTGGTCTGCGGTGTGCTTTCGTTGGTGGTAGGATTTTTGCAGCATCCTAACGTCGTTCCTGCGTTGACTGCATCTGCACAGTCCTGGCTAGGTCTTGCGGTTGCGGCGGCATATTCCTATCTGAGAATTAGACCGAAGTAATCTAGCGGGTGAGCGGAGTTTATACTCAGCTCTGAAACAATGGCCCCTGAACAGATTTCTATGAGGGCGGCTAGATTATTAGTGGTCTAAGGCTCAAGAGTTTTGACCTCGGAACTAATTACAGTGTGCATTGGGTGACATTTCAACTTGGGTTTAAACAATGTACGAACCGATTTCCAAAGGAACGCTGTTTCTCAGCAGGCGGAACCCTCTAGGCTGTGCCGTTCGCGACGTCTGAAATCAATCTTCACAGGAGAAAAAAATGTCGACACAAATCAACCAGCAACTCAAAGCGACGGGCGTCGCGCAGGTGATCGTCGTGCTCAAATCTTCAGCCGCCGCCAGCGGCTCTGTCGCAGCTGCCTCCTCCAAGGGCAGGGCAGCCACCGTCGGCGCCGTGGCTCCGCCGCCAGCGGCGCGCGGGCTCGCGGGAATGGAGGATTACTTTCAGGGATCTGAATTGAGCCAGTCGAGCGCCCTAGCCGAAGCGGGTTTAACCCGCCCATCGTTGGCCATGGCCAGTGCCTCGACCAGAAGACGGGCCGCAGCCACGGCGGTTCCCCCGCCCTCGAGATTCTATCCGAACCTTGGCGTCATGTTTGGCACCTGCAACCGGGAGGGGCTGATGGCCCTGCGCGCGGACAATCGAGTCGCGACCGTTTCGGGCGCTCCGCAAATCAGTCTCATTCACCCGAAGCGCATAGAATCGGCGAAGTTAGTGTCGAAAGTAACGTGGGGAGTGGATTTCCTCAAGGTTCCTAAGCTCTGGAAGGAGGGACTTACTGGCAAGGGAATTAGAGTTGCTCACCTTGACACCGGGGTCGACGGAAAACACCCTGCGCTCAAGAATGCCATCGGCGGATTTGTCGAATTCGATTTCTTTGGCGAAGCGCTCACCCCGTCCCCTTCACCCCATGATACGGATGATCACGGAACACACACGGCAGCAACCATCGCTGGGCGGCCCGTAAACGGCCGCTCCGTCGGTGTTGCTCCCGAGGCAGAATTGTCGAGCGCTATCGTAATCGAGGGAGGTGAGGTCGTCGCCCGTGTGCTCGGCGGAATGGACTGGGCCTTGTCTCAGGGGGTTCACATCCTGAGTATGTCGCTCGGTTTCCGCGGCTGGTGGGAGGATTTTATTCCGATTACACAGATTTTACGCAGCCAGAACGTCCTTCCCATTATAGCCGTCGGGAATGAGAATGCCGGAACAAGCAGGTCACCGGGCAACTACCCGGACGTGTTATCTGTCGGTGCCCATGATAAAAACAGAACTGTAGCGCCATTCTCATCGAGTCAGCGCTTCAAGCGTGCCAATGAACCAATTGTCCCAGACTTGGTTGCTCCGGGAGTCGACATAATTTCAGCCCGACCTGGAGGCGGCTACCAATCGATGGATGGCACTTCTATGGCGACTCCGCACGTTGCCGGAGTGGCCGCGCTTCTGTTGCAAGCTAAGCCCACGGCTTCAATTGACGAGGTTGAAAACGCCATTTTTGGATCTTGCACTCTTCCACCCGGAATGTTCACTTCACGCGCCAACAGAGGCTATCCAGACGCAATCAGGGCCCTGGCGTTGCTAACCGGGTTGGATTTGAGTGCCCGAAAAAGCAGCAAAAAGTCTTCTAAGAAATCAACTAAGGTTGGTGCCAAGAATGCGAGCAGGAAGAAACCCGTAAAGAAACGATGAGAGCCATCGATGATCAATAGAAAATTCATGGCGCACACCGTGCACGAATCGATTTTCCTAGCTTAACGCTTTTTCGAAGCTCTCTTAAGGGCCGTTTTGCTCTTAGAGATGTAGCGACTTTTAACCCGAGTGGATGCAGACTTCGATGGCCTTACATGCTTCACCGGTGTATCGATCTCTGATTCTGAAACACGTCGCTTATTAATAGGTTCGATCTTGCCGCTTTCACTGGGGTGGTTGGCCATAGCGGAAAATATCTCCGGCTGTTTGAGAAGTTCAGACATAAACCGTGGTTCAGCGGATACTACGACGACGCCTAGATTGCCAAGCACATTCAGACGTTGAGGCGTAGTCCCAACTTTTTGTGCGACCCGGTCAAAGACGTCGTGAACGATCTCTTTAGTGCGCTGGGGAGAATTAATTAGCTTGGTTGAGTCCTCTGGCCTTAGGCGGAAGATTCCAACAACAGGCTTTTTACTACTTCGCGCAGCACTAATCTGACGCAACAATTCAGGATCTGTTTTCGGCGCACCTTTTTCTATTGCAGCTGTGACCATCTATTCCTTTGCCAAGAACGGAGGTTAGTGCTCTGTCGTGACGACTTGAGTTTACTCTCACGAGCAAGTGCTTTCAACTATGAGCTTAATTAACCTCGCAACCGCTTGAACTCACCTAGGAAAGGGAGGAAGCACATATCTAAAGAGCGCAAAAAACGTTCAGCGAAATCAATGAGCACCGTCCTACGCGCTTGCGTATACTGCCGCAGGGCGCAGGTTTGGCGACTAATACCTTAAAAAGAGAAGGAGCTCGCAATGGCTAAATCTTCGAAAAAGAAAAACGAGGGCGCTGCTCTCGGTGATGCTGCCTTAGATACTGCCCTGTCGCAGTTACCGGTTCGGGCCGGAATGCCTGCGAGGGATTCCATTATCGGGATAACCACCCCAGTGCCGACAGCAGCAGCCGTTTCGGCTGTTCAGTACCGGATCATTCATACGAACGAAGTTGATGAGTATGAAGAAGTGGAAACGACGCCGCAGGGACTTGCGGCAGCGGCTAAGAAGTTGCCAACCGGCGATAGCTTCAAGGGCACATCTAGAAAGGCAGCGAAGCTCTCGATCTCGACGGCGAAAACTGAGAATTTCTCCGACTTGAGGGATCTTATCCAGTCACTGGAGCCGGAGAGTACGATGAAGAAACATAAGCCTCCGATCGGGACGGGTGCTAACTCAAATCGGGTAAAGGAAGAGAAGAGAAATATACGCGTGCCGGCTTTCATATACGCTGCGAGCCGAGAGAATGATAACGACTACCATCTGATAATAGGCCGCGACCCGGATGAAACGCCCGAGGTCTATGTGACGATGGAGCTTTCAGGATTGCCGCCATCAAGCAGTTCGTCGTTCAAGAAATTGAAAGCTGCTCGCGACGCTTTCAAGAAATTCTATGACGATAATTTGGGAGGTAATTTGCCGGGAATGAGTTATCAATTTCCCGATCCTCCAATTCCGGTTGAAATTGAAGGCTCGTTGTTTTTCGATATCACTCATGCGAATGGCACAAGACCCGGACCAAAGAGCTTGAAAAGTCGGATGCCGGTGATCTGGGAAGTACATCCGATCACAAAAATGACTTTAGAATCGTGAAATCCAAAAGCTTCCGGGCTGTCAAAGGAAAGAAGAAGTCAACGATGCGGCCGAAACGCACTAAAACTGGGGCGGCTGTGCCGCAAGACGAACCCGCAAACACCTCGCTTGACCCATTACGTACTGGAATGCCTTCGCTTGACTCAATCACCGGGGTTAAGGAGTTTCGTAAGGGCGACAAAGTTTATCGTCTAATAGAAACCAACGAGGTGGACGAATACGAGGAACTACCGAAGCCCAAACGAAAAAAACGTGCCTCGTCTACACGAAGTGTCCGCCGCCTACGCTGACCTCGACTCATGGAGCTAATTCAAACTGTCCTAATGACTGAACGCCGTTATGCACGACCGGTCCAACAATCGCCGATTAGTCGGACTCAGGTTAAATTATTTTCGTTTACGTCGGAAGACCACACACGGTGACAGTACGCATTGCACCGATCTTCCTGCGCCTCTCACTTGTTGCTCGCACGCGATGAGCTTGAGCGATCAGACTTGACTGAGCTTTCAGAGGCCAACGTCAATCGTTGGGCCAGGATTGAAAGTTCTTGACCGGGCGCGACGGTACGAATATTTGCTTGGTCATCTGGAAGGTAGTGCTAACCGCGAAGATGGGGAAATTCTTCTGGATGGATACGCGGCCCGCTCGAAAGCTATAGCCGAACGCAGAGCGGTTTTCGCTGGTTATCGCTCGCTGATATATTGCCCGAAGTATTTTGATAATCAGGGATTCGGTTCACGCAGCCCGGGCGCGATTGAAGTTGTGCTCACCTCGACCTCGTCCACGATGAATTCAGCACTCTCAGCAGAGTTTGCACGACTGCTTTAAGCGCTCCGTCCTCGAAACAGAGCTAAGTTGAAATAAAACCAACCGTCCGCCATTAGTAATAGGTTTCCAGAAGCAGGGCGAAGCTCCCAACGCGGGTAACTCCCTTTGAAGGAGATCATCACATGATCACAGAAGGCAGGCTAGCAATCAGCGCGGGTATCTCCCGACTGGACCATACACGGCTTATGAGAGGAGCGCTCGATAACGGCGGGTTCGGGCGCGCGACCAGCTTTCTTCGGCAAGAACGCCAGCTTGAAAGCGGTGACAGGATTTTTGTTGATGGTGTCGATCGAGAATTCGACCAGATGGACGTGATTGGTGCCTCAAGTTCGGCCAGGCTTTTGCCAACGACTTGCGACGAAGATCTCCTCGGCCGGGCGACAAGTGGCACCTTGATGAAGTGTTCCTCAAGATCAACGGACGCATTCATTACTTATGGCGTGCGGTCGCTCAGGACGGCGACGTTTTGGACATCCTGGTCCAAAGCAAAAGAGATAAGAGAGCCGCTAAGAAGTTCTTTCGCAAGCTGCTAAAGAGATTGCGGTATGTTCCGAGTCTGATCGTCACAGACAAGTTGAGAGGCTATGGTGCAGCGAAGGCCGAAGTACCGCAGAGGTGTCGAACACCAGCAACAGAAATTCAGAACAACCGCGGGGAGAATTCGCATCAGCCGACTAGGCTGCGGGAGCGACTGATGAAGCGGTTCAAGTCACCGGGCCATGCGCAGCCTTTTCTCTCGGCCTTCGGAATCATTAGCTCTCACTTTCGAGTGGGGAGACATCTGTACAGAGCTAGTGCTTATCGGGAAGTGATGAGGTCGAGATTCAATGTTTGGGAAGAGGTTATTCGGATCGAGCGATGACTAATTAACTAACTGAATGACGAAAAGTGGCTTGAAACCTTTCTCACTGGATATTGATGCCCTTTCGCGACGTTAGGTTGACAGCACCGGTTCAGCATTTTTGTCAACTTAGTTAGCCAGCTAACAACCCACTCTGGTCAGACTAAAAGGAGAAGACACTCATGTCAGGTGTACCCACACAAAACCTCGCCGATGCTCAAGCTCAACAAATCCTCAGCCTCGTGCGACAACATCTTCAACTCGTACTTACATCACCAACTCACATCTTACCTGGCCAACCCGCGACGGCCACCCTGGTGCCCGCAAGTCCAGTGCTCGACGCTTCCGAATTTGCGAACGGTGTTTTGAATCTCGCCTGGGCCGCTAAGGATGTGCTCTTTAACAATGCCAATGCCGTGGCGGTGCCAACCCCAACCGAGCTTACTAGCGCGGCTGGACTTGATGGCGACGAACTATTGCAGGCTGCCGGTGGGATTTTCGGTAAACAACCGTTTCCGCCACCGCTTCCCGGCGGCGCTATCGTTACGCAAACATCGGGGTTATCCGGGCAGTTGTTTGGAACGTATTCCCCGCCGCAACTAAAAATCGGCGTGAGCGTTAAATGGAAACTCCAGGACAGCAACGGCAATGAATTAAAGGAAGGCGAAAACTTCATTGCGAATCAGGGATTAACGAGTCCGACAGTCTCGTTGCTGCTACCGCCGCTGTTTCGTGAATTACGCATGGACACGCTTCTTAACCCGGGTGGTTCGGTAGTTTGTCTGTCGGTTGAGGTAACTCTGAGACTTGGAACCACCACGTTGCCTACCTTCACGATCGGGCCGGTGCCAATTTTTCTCGTCTCATTACTAGTTCCAACCATGGTTGTACTGTTCACTGAGCCAAACTTTGGGTTGACCCACGACAGCGCGGCGCTCGTAATCGTTCCCGAACATTCTCCCTTCGCGAGTGCCGAACCTTTGTTCAAAACTTTGAAGCGAATTGATGTTGCTGTTTCAGCGTTGCGCAGTCTAGGTGGGTTGGTAAGTTTCTTTCTTGGGCTCGATGAATTACTGGGTGCAGTGCCTGATCAGCCGCGACTACGCTTTGTAGCTGCTCGAACGCTGACGACAGGCCAAGGCGTTCCCAAGCTTGGCGACGTCAAAATCAAAAGGCGACCCTGGTACGCCATTCTGAGCAGCGATCCAAATTTCGACGACAAAGCGTTTTCCCTGATCGTGTTTGGCCCTCCGGGTCTCACGGTACAATTCTTCAACGATACTAATTTCAAGGCCACGGCCCAGGGATCGAATCAAGGTAACTTTGATATCCATCTGCGAGACAGTCTAACGGAGAAGGATCTATTTGCCTCCATCCGGACACTTGATACCGATGACGATGTGGCGCCGGAAACCTTTCCACCGAATCTCGTCACGCGGTTTGAAACAGATCCCAGCGGCGATGATCGCTGGCACACAGATATGTCGTCCGTAAGATTCGAGCAGGGTTGGTTGGATGTGGTTTCCAGAGAGGTTACAAATCCTCCAGTTGTGCCCCCACTGACCTGTAAAAAACGGAAAAAGCCTAAGCCACCACTCGAACCGTGATTTGTCGTCAAAGCTTGGTAGCGCGAGTTTGGTAATTCGCCGCCGAACTCGCGCTGCTCTTTTGATTCTTCCCGTAAGTGATCCACAAGCTATAAGCGGTCGGCGCGCGCATTGACGCGGGAAGATTCAGCTGGTTAGCATTTGAACAATGAGTGCGCCTTATATGCCAGAAGAGGAACCGGTTGACTTACGAAGTGCTGCAGGTCAGCACGAAGGCTGAGCAGGACACAATCGAACGCGTCTTACCCATGCAGCAGGTTCGAACAGGTGTGATTTGGTGAGGGCTCGAACCCCCGACCCCTGATTAAAATGGCTTGTAATGCAGAGCGTTTATTCCTGCCTACAAGCGTGCCTGAGTTACTGAGTAGTTCTTGAGCGCGTGTACAATAGTCCGTAACTCTTCAATTGTTACTTGCTTGTCGCTTACCGTCTTTCTGAGGTAGGAATTCAGAATGTAAGCACTCCTCTTTTTCGCATCGGGCGGAAGAACAATGTCGCCAGGTTTTATGTTTGGGCGAGGCAAGAGCAATACTGATCTATCTCTCAGACCAGTCAAGGTTTGCACCAGTAACGCGTATTCATCGGCGCTGTCCATTGACTGGAAAGCATGACTCCATAAGCGATGCACGACCGCTGTCGTCTCGCCCTTCTGATCCGTAACTGTCGCCGTAGCCCGAAGTTCGATGATCCCGTTGGGTGCTGTAGGAAATTCGATCTTTACCGATTCCTTGATGGAATTGTTCGGCGGCAATTGAACGCGCACGACATCAGATGACGCGCGGTTATCCGTATAAACGGGGACCGATTGGCCGTTCGCCAGGTTAACAGCCTCAAAGCCCCACGCAACTGTAAATGACTGTTTGATAGGCGAAAGATTCGCGCTCTTTGACCGGTCTTTGCTAATCAGCTGATTCAACTCCTCGGCGAACGTGGAGGGAAAGTCAGATTTGTTTCGACTCGTGTCGTAGGCGACATAACGAGGACTTAGTTTGAGACTGACCTCCTGTAACGCCGTTAGTGTCTGACTTGACGGATCAGGAGATCCAGTGATTCCTCCGACCGACGCTGCCAGGTATTTGGCAGCAGCAGCATCGACGTAAGAACGCGCAACCGTCGCTTCAAAAATGGGAGACAGTGAAACTGATCTGGAAGGAACAGAGACCGTACGACCCGAAGCCGTAGTCACGATGATTTGACCCCCAATTAGCGGCACACTCGAAATCAAAACCTCCTTAGCATTTCCTTGTTGCTTGAATCTTATCTCCTGTCGACGATCCCGACCGGCAAATTCGATTTTAGAGATCGTGTAGTCGCGATCCGTCGTGTACTTATTCCCATGCAGTGTGAGCTGGAGGTCGCCGGTGTAATGGTCTCCCTCTGTCGCGAGCGAGCCTCCCTTTTCCTTCGCGGTACCTAACAACACTGGCAGATTCCCGATGTCGGGACTCACCACGTCAGGCCGTGTTTTTCTCACGCTTCTGATCGCATAAAGGATGTGAAATGCTTCTTCATCCAGGTCGTCGTTTCCGCCGATTGTGCTCCTTATAGAAACGAAGCCGCGTAGTTTCCCATCGGTACCTAAACAAAGATTGGTGAAGGTCACACCAAGGTCGTCGTCGATTGGCTGGCCCTCCTGTATACGCACTACTACCTTCCCGTTGAGCTCAAGGGCATGCGACGTTCCGTCGTCTGCGTCGAGACGAGCATCTGCGTCCTGACTTGTGACCACAAACTCGTTTGAACAGCTCTTCGATGTGAAAACTAACCACCTCTTTCGCAGGATCAACTTCAAACGCAACATTGAAGCGACTGGATCGCGGTGCGTCTGTCCAGGGTTTCCACCCACCCGGCGCTGACCCATCACAGTCGAAATCGTCCCATCAAACCTGCCCGTATTGTCTTGCAGAAACATCAGCCAGAAGATGTCAAAGGGCTCTGGACCTCCGAACCCTCCCTCGAAGTGATCTTTGAACCAGAGATTGTGAACAGGATGAATCTCGGAGCCGAAGGAGTGGTCCATGTCCATCACCCATGGACCATAAAAGCCCATCTGTCGGCCTTCCAGCCAGGAATATCCGTTACGATCAGTATCTTCCGGACGGATGCCTGGAGCGAAAAACCATGGATTGGTCCAAAATTGCTTGTCGGGTGAAACTTCCGTCTCCATACAGCGCGGCTCACCACATTTTTTGTGCCACGACTTCGATCCAGGGTGCAAAGCTTCGACGTTGTCGATTAGGAAAGTGAACGGAGGGTTTGGAATTACATGTATGTTCCAGTCTTCGTCAGCGGTATAACTCCAGTTGAAGTGGTTGAGAGTGCCTACCATGTTGTATTGAAAGCCGTCGACAGCTCGCCAGACGTTATCTACCGCGCCCGGCTCGCCCTCGCATTCGGTTCCGATGAATTCACCATTTGTCAGATCATTGGCTGAAACCTCGAGCAAGTTATTAGCGGTATGTTTCCATAGCTCAGCAATAACGAAACATTGACCTTCAGTACTCGCACTACAACTGCATAACGTCGCGGAATTGACAATGAAGTTGTCGCTGCTGCCGCAACTGGAGCCAAGAAAGATTGGGGAAACCACAAGGAGTGCAACCAGGAGCCGCGCTTTCGATGTAGGCATGTGATGGATCTCCTTTCGGAATTGAGCTGGTGGGTGTGCTTTGGAATTTGAATCGAGACTGAAGTCTGGCCCTATCGCCGCCGTGAAAGAGAAGCGCATCACCGTAATTTATCGAAACTCTGCGGCATGGATAGCACTCTACCGCATTTGAAGGACTCACGGGAACGCTTATTGGAGTTTTAATGGGTGGAACCGACATTAATCGCGCCTTGGCGTATTCTCTAAGCCTGATGCGACAACCGCACGATACGATTCTGGTTCTGAATCACCGATCTATTCGAAGGCGGAAACAAGGAAGAAATGCTGAAGCAAGCAGCCAACCTGAAAGCCTCGGGTGTACAGCTGATTGCGTTGCTGGCGCTCGACGACAAGGGCGCGCCTGGCTTCGATCAACAACTCGCAAATAGGCTGGCCGGTTTTAGCGTCCCGTGCTTTGCCTGTACACCCGGATCTCTTCCCCAACCTGATGGCGGCGACCATTAAGCGACGGAACATCACGCAGTGGGCCGCCGAACAGGGCATCGTAGTGGCACGATAAGGGTGACTCGCTCGAACCGCCTCCGGCCCCGGGAAGGTCCCGGCCGTGGAGCGGAAGTCCCGGAGGGCATTGTCAACTCAACCTTAGAAAAAAAGGCAGTCGAAATTTGTGGCCAAGTTGTGGCCGCATGATCCGTCAAGTCGGTAGAAGAAACTGTAAGAAATGTGACGATATGTAAAAACGGGCGAAATTACATGGTGCTGCAACCCCAGAAAATCAAAAACTTAGGTTTTTGACGGCATTAAGGTTCGGGACCGTGAGGTCGCGCCATTTCCTGGCGCATGGCGAGCGCGTTTATCTCGCTGAGTGGACTAAGGTGCAAGACGGAAGCAGGGTCCGTAGTTTTCCGTGCCGCCGGGTATTGAAATATCCATCAGCGCCGTACCTTTGGTCTGCATCGCGATCATGGTACCGATCGCTGTGCCCAGGGAGGCCACACTTCCGCTCTCCCATGCGGATTGAAGCTGGTTCAGCATTAACGTATAGGTATGGTCAAAGTCTAACAGCATCTGGCCGACCTCCGCGGATACGTCCTCTGGTCTATACTCCCCCGGAGGCACCTCCGCCATGGGCCGAATGTCGCCGATCTCAATCGGATCACCGTTGAACCCCCATTCCCCGGTGGCCATGTCCTTGCGCAGTTTCCGGCCGTGGTATATCTCTCCAAATCTATAGTAGTGAGCAAGATCGCCGGGACCGGTATCTTCTGGCGATGCCTTAGAGCCTTCGCCTTGGCGGTTGATAAGCTCAATCGCGCGCCGCACGTCATCAAGAGAACTTGACCTTAGTTAGGCTTAAGGGCCCAGCAAGCTGATTAACCTCGGTGAGTGCTGGATTCAGCCTTTCAAACGCTTCTTGAATCGCGGTATAAAAAGCTCCGATACTGGGAAACTCTTCCGCAAGTGTGACCGGGCCGTGTTCGGGGTATTCAATCTCCATGAATACTCCAGCCACTTCCTTCGACAAGGCGCGCAACGCGACCTTAAGACCTGGGTGAACTCCGCCAGGCAAAGGTCCAGGGTAGACGGGCAACGCCTCCGGCACGTTGATTCTCGGCACCCTCTCGATGGCCGCAAGCATGTTGCACATCAACCCAAAGTGCAGCATCTCTTCCTGTAAGACGACGTGAATAGATTGCCGAATAGGATCGTCGGACCCGCTCTTAGTGACCACTCAGCGCAAAGGTAGGAAGGGAGCGTGGCAAATTCCAGCTCAATGCCGTCTGGAGGCTTACATCAAGCCAAGATAAATCATGGTCCTCCGGTGGGACTGCCATCAGCTCCAGGATTCTCGTGTCTTCAGCCATCAGCTCTTACGTCCATGTGTGTCTCGGATTGATTGAAAGCATTCGCAATCGCGGTATTTCGTCACGGTTTACGATCACGTCGCCGACGCGCTTTAAAGTGTCTTGTTGATCAAAAAGCTTAATGTCTTGACTGGCATGGATCTCGCCGTCGGAGCACGCGAAGGTAGTTTGTGCCAAATATTGAGTAAAACCTTGTGGCATGTAGAGAGTCATTAGCAATCCCTGATGTTGGGGTTGAGTTGTGAGGCTGACAAGGATGGAACATTTTGCCAGCAGTCAAATTGCCAAGGACAACGCACGGTACTCCTCTCCAATAAAGCAGTCAGAACTTTCCACCTCAAGTCGATCAAAACCGTGTAAGCCTCCCGCAATTACACCCACGAGTTACCAGAGATTCCAGGTTTGTGGGGTTAGCAAATATTCCCTAGGCGTCCAGTGGTACAGAGACTCGTGTGGTGGCTCCTCGTTGTGCTCCCATCCATTGCTCGGTCTGCTCTCTGACTTCGCGCAAGCTTTGAAGTACAAACATATCGAGGAGCCGCCCCCGCCCTCTTCTAGCAGACTGGACTGCCGGTCAACGTGGGCTTCTACTCCAGCAGGAGTCGCACGTTGACCGTTGGGTCGCCTGCTGAGGAGAGCGGGAAAGTTACACCCATGGCGTCCGGCCACTTGGGCTCGATGACGACGCTGAGGTCACCCGAGCGGAGTTGGTCGATGTCGGCTTCGAGGTCGATATCGACCAAGCCCTTCTTTACGCAGGCGCTGCATGCCCTGGGATTGCGGGACTGGAAGAATGCCTGGCTCGATATGGTCCGGCCGTCGGCCTGGAGGTGCACTACAAAGCTCCCAGGGATGTTCAGCCGATTAACGCCTTTTACCCGGACGGACGCCTTGGCCGCACGGTGCAGCCTCTTTAACTCCCGAGCCGGGAGACTGCCGAATGCCTGAGTTACCAAGTCCAGCGTGACCTCGTCCGTAGGGTGCTCGTAATCGACGTCGTGGCCGCTGAGATCAATGGTCTGGTCCGCTGTCTCTGCGAAGGGCGGGAGGCTGTTGAACGGCGCATTTCTGAGCCAGTCTGTCGATCCCGTCACCGTAGAGAGGAAACCAGCTAGGGTGGTGGCGCTCACCGTCTGCTGCCACTTCCACCACAGGCGATCTAGGTTGCAGTGGAAGAACCAAAAGATGGGGTCATACGAGGCTACGTCCTGCTGCGCTAGGGTGGGGCCTGTGGAAACGTGTCCGTTATCGTGAGCCTCAATAATCTTCCTGTTGAATTGCGACCAGACGGTCTTGCTCAGTGCGTCGTTAATTTTGCCTGGTATACCGAACGATTCGATGTTACTCGCGACCTGCGTCGCCGCGTACCGACTCGTGAGGTAGCCCGCGTTGAAGCCATCCCCGATATCGCGGGGGAGGCTGTAGCTGTCGAAAGGGGGCCGATAAAGGAAGTCGGGTATGGGGGAGGTGATGTCCCAGTAAGGGACGGTGACCTCCTCACAGCCGGGAATCGACCGCAGCGCATCCTCGAACGGGTGGAGGTAGATGCGGTGCCACGGGTTGTAACGGTTCTCATGGTGGAGGCAGTAGGTTGGCGGCGGGAGCCAATGAATTCCCGCCAAGGCGAAATAGCCTTTCGGGTCGTCGGGCGGGAGCCGCATGATGCCTTCGAAGGCGGTCTTGAGCAGGTTGATGTCGTCCGTGCTTAGGGTCCTGGCATCCCTGCGCACGCGTCGCGCTCTAGAGGCGGTCAAGAACAGGGACGTGTCCGGCAGCGCGGTCCCGAACGGATAGCCGTTGACGATCCAGTTCTTGAACGTGTCCCAACGCGCCTGACTCCACTGTCTACTCGTGTCGGGCGGCATCGTCGCGTCAGGCGGTTCCGTCGCGCCGAGAATCCTGACGGCGTTCGCCTTCACTCCCGCATACGTGGCGAGGTCAATGCCGAGCCTCCCCATATGATCGATGTCTTCCGGAGTGAAGAAGAAGCGGATGTCCGCCATCCATGTGGGATTTTCTACGGGGTCTTCAAGGTTTCGCATCTGTCCTCCTCATTTTGTGTACTTTCCCGCAGTTAAAGTAGTTCGGCCACTCCCAATAAGAGCGTGACCTCGTGACCGACGTGAGTTTTCCCCGCGCGGCAAAGGCGCTTGACCACTCCTGCTGACACTCACGCCGGCTTCAGGCCGCGTGTGGTCACGAGACTTGCAGCCACAATCTCTGCGACTAGGGATCGACCGCTTTCTCACACGGCCTCCCCACACGGTAGCCGCAAACAGCAGGGCTAAGCCGCCGTAAGTCGCCGGTGGGTAATCAAGATAAAACTTACCTACGAACACCATGACAGCGGCAAGCAGTCCCAGAAGCGATTGGTTGTAGCCGCGATCCCTGTGTGCACTGAGCGCCAGCGAGGCGACCGCAACGCCAAGCAATGCGATCGTGAGTGGTTTTAACCAGATCACGCTAATCATGGTGCCCAGACCGAGCGCGCTCATGATGGCGATCAAGCAGAGTGGGCATTTGGGCAACAACGTCACACCAGCCGCTGGCATGAACGTGAGCAGCAGCCGCCACCGCGAACGCAACTTCGGAATGTTGGCGTGCCTAAACATGTCCATCATGATCGGCGTCCGGGGACACCTGATCGCTTCATTGTTGATCTGACTACGACAGGCCGCTAGACCGCCAGTGGCTCGAACGGAGTGATCCGTTCCTGGGGCGCCTGAGACGTTCAGTCATTCAATCATGCTATGACTAAAACTCTGTTTTCATTTCATAAGTTATTTAAAAAGGACAGGGCGTAACGCCAAGGCTCGGTTCGACCGGCTCATAGCCCTAGCAAAAGAAGCAAATTCTGCCCAGAACGCCCAGGCGAGCATCAACGCGCGACCGAAAGTAGCCGGCTATTGGTGGATCTTTGCGGGATTAGTTGTGCTGGAGTCCGATGGTCTGCTGCTAAGGGCTGAATCCGGTCGAGGTTTTTATGACCGACTCGAAGAGTGCTTTGGACCACTCAGGTGTTTCGAGGGTTTAGTGTGTTTGTCCGATTCAGTGAATCCAGCATCCTATTGATACGTTGCAACAGGAGTGTATATACGATCCGCGTTTAATTGTATCCGGGTCGGTGTTCACCGCCTAGTCCGGAAACCTGCGTCAGCCCTGTAGCAAGCATCCCAAAAATGGACTGACATCGGATCGTTCAAGCCGCAGCGAGAGCCGCTGCTGCAGTTTCGATACAAGCTCCAAGACAGCCTACCTTCCAAGCGAAGACTCCGCGATTTAAGTGTAATCTCTTCGTTGACAGTACATTGAACTGTCCTTATTATGCGGTCCTTCGCTGACAGCAGTTCATGGGAGCCTCGACCAATGACTGTGGAAGCTTTAAGACCAGGTTATGCGTTGCCGGAGATTAGCGCCACACCATCTCCAGCGGCCGCGATGGACCGCCTCGCTTCAATTCCCAACAGCATTTCTAGTTACGAGCTCCGAAAGGCCCGCGTAATTGTAGACCAGAACCACGAACCATCTTTAGCCGCCGGTCAATCGTGGCGGCGCTCATCTGCAGCAGCAGTCCTCGAACTGTTTCTTCCAACTTCAGATGCCCGTGTCGTTCCATCGCATCAACCAGAGTCGGCATTAGCGCCTTTAATCGCTTGCCGCAAATCCGATCGGCTGCTTCCCAGACGACGATCAACGATTCCTCAACCGCCTCTTGATAGACTCGCTTGCCAACCGACTTTCGCTCCGTCACAGGCTTACCTCTTAAAAGGCGGATGGCATGCTTGCGATGATAACCAGTCACCTTCGCGAACTCATCCAGGATCACTTTCTTGCTTTTACGATCGCCTGCTCGATACCTTTCACCAATGGCTACCGTCAACTCCCGTTTCGTCTCTAAACTCATCGGTCTCCCCATTCGCTGCCCTCCGCACGCAGTAGCGCGCCGAGTAGCAATTTATATGAGGCAACGACCCCTGCTAAGTAACAAAGATGATGAGTCAACGCGACCGGGAATTCTAATTGTCGCTGATCTGTGTGAAGGTTGAGAGTGGCATCTTGCAGTTGTTGCACCGCGGTTACCGGATCAAAATTGGTTTGAAAGTCACGCTGCCGATTCATTGCGTCAAACGCCGTAACCGCACATGCACGAGGCAACACTTCGACTATCTGACCATCGTGGGCGTCTATCACGAAGTCTGCGAGCGGCATGGGCGAGGTTGTTGGTATTTCACCGGTAGCGGGTGACTGACAAAAGATGTCTTCGGCAATGTAAACGAGTCGCCACTAGTAGTATGATAGTCGCGGTTCGGTTTGTTGAGCACTGTCTTGATAGCCATCAATTCGGCGGATGATATCAAGAGCTGCGTCCGGTGCCGAAGGTTGGGGACGGCGCTCACGCCACGCGGCTCTCCAACTGCTGAATTGATAGCAATGAGCTCATTGGCCGCGTCTAATTCCACAGTGACAAGCGAACCATAAACAGGAATACCGTTCAGCGTTTGATTAAATTTTGCTGTGTGTGTGGATTTCTCTGTAGACCAGTCGATCCCCACCAGCTTGAACTCGCAGTCCTGTCCTTCCAAATTCGGCGTAGTCAATAAGGGAAGCGCCTCGCTTTCAAAGGCGCCAGCCGAATACTGACGCGCCACCGTTTCTAAATCAGGCTGAGTTAGGC
Source organism: Acidobacteriota bacterium (assembly GCA_030859905.1). Classification (GTDB taxonomy): domain Bacteria; phylum Acidobacteriota; class Blastocatellia; order Pyrinomonadales; family Pyrinomonadaceae; genus PSRF01. Next base: position 48,880 of record JALZJF010000107.1, on the reverse strand, counting down.
CGACGAGCCCGAAGTGGTCAGCGGATTTGCCTACATCAATGTTGCTACGAATCGCCCGAGTCGCTTCTCGTTCTTCGTCAGCGTGAAAACCATAAGCACGTAATCCATTTTCAGGCATTGTCTTAAGGAGCCTGATCAACCGACTCTGAAACCCAAGCCAAATTAACCATAAACCTGTCTCTCGCATAACTACCATATCGATTCTCGGCTAAGGCGATGGCGTCGGCGACGGCTCACCTTGAGCCTCTTTCAGTGCCTTTTCCGCATCCAGTTTCTTCTTCTTCAACTCAAGCAGTTCAGTCTCACGCTTTAGCCGCGCTGACTCAGAATCGCGTAAGGTCGTTGCGGCGTCGGTCAAATCGGTAACGTTCTGTTTTTGAATCAGCGCGTCGGATGCCATGTCAAAAATCTTAATCGCACCGGTCGAATCGTGATAGGTAATCTTGTAACTCGACCTTCGTCCTCCGAGACTGGCCGGTAGTGTTTGCACTGGACCGAATTGAGCAATCCTCAATTCACTGCGGCCCTTCTCCGTTCCCGCATCCGATACTCTGACGAGCGCCGGCGCGGCAATGCGAAACGGAAAGCTGCGCTTTCCTGGCTCCTGGAGCGAAGCCGTGGCTACGGTTTGGGCGAAGCCATTTGCAGACGAATCGACTGAAAGCAGGACTTCGCGACTTGCCCAGGCACCTTGCCTGAACAACTCGTCTGTATACGCATCCTCTAAAAGTGTGCGATTGAGTTGCGGGACTATGCTGATGAGGCGGGCTGCATCGGTTGGCGACAGAGGAAGCGGTAGCGCTAGGAGACTGTTAAGCTCGGCGAGTAGCTCCAAGGATGAACCTGACAATTCGACGTTGCTGAAAAGGGCCGCATTATAGATGTTCGCACCGTTTACGACGGTTTGAAGTTCGGCTATCAACCGCTTCAATAGTCTCTCGCGGATTTGCGGCTTGTCCTGGCCAGTGGCGGCAGTCAGTAGACCTTGTAATCCAGCGGTGAAGTTATTGAAGAGGTATACGGAAACCAGATCAGCGGGCGCCTGGTCCTTCAGTCGCTTAACGAAAGCTTTGGCGTCGCGAAGGTCACCCATTTGAATCAGGTAGTTTGCATCATGACAATCGCCTTTTAAGTTTCGCGGCCAACTCGCCTTAAAGACGCCCGGGCTCTCAGTAACCACACAGATTCCAGGTTTCCGCCCGCCCGCTGCATATGTGAAAAGACGTTGTATCGGTGCGGCTGTACTCGGTTTGAACTCAAACTTGGCGGTTGCTGATGTTTCGGCGGGCGAGCCGAAGAAGTATGTCTGCTCGGTGGCCTTTATCTGCGCATCCAGTTCTTTGAGTCGGAATTCTAAGTTAGCGCTGTTACCCACTTGCGGCGGAGTCGTCTCCCCGAGAAACGTTTCGCGCTTTTGCCTTAGCACCTGGATCTTGTCGTACGCTAACTTCGCTTTGACGAGTTCAATCTTCACGTCCGGAGCTAGGCAAAGTGTGCCGGCCTCGCCCTCGACGCATTTCAAGGTGCCGCGAGGTTTGTGAATGATGACGTCTCTCTGTTTCTTATTCAACGTCAGGAAGAACTCGATGTTGGCTGATCTCACCGTGCCGTCATCATTCTCCTTCGTCGCTATATACAGCAAGAAATCGTAGCCAAAATGGTTGCGCAGAAAATCCTTGTAAGAATCATCCAATGATTCGTAGAGCGCTAATTCCTGTGCGGTTAGCTCTTTTTTGAATGACTCTTCAAAAGTTGCGTCAACTTTTGGGGAGGCCAGATTGGCTTCAGTTCCGCCTGCTCCGAGATGCAGAAGTGGAGCGGCGATAGACGCAGCCGTCTTGAGGCTTGATGTAACGATATCGATTGTCTCATCCTTCGCCGTGGCCTCGGTTCTCGCGACAATTCCGTCTTCGGTCATCTCCAGGAGCAGGGTCTTGGTCTCAAATTTCTTGGACTTGATGTGGGCAATATAAACGTTGTTGGGATCGGTCTGTCCTCGCGTGGTAAAGGTTGGTGCGCCGATCTTAAATGCAGTTTTTGGTTCGCTAATGAAGTCGTCGGTAGTCAGCTCGGGATAGAAGAACTCGGTCCACTTGTAAAAGATCCCAGGACTGGAACTGACCTTAGTCATTGGAACATCGGCGACCACCACCGTCTCCGGCAGCGAGAACAGAACGCCGTCGGTTCTTTGCGACCCGGGCTTTGTTGGGTCGACCTTAGTGACCAGTATTTCACTGTCACAGGCGATTGAAAAAACAGCAGCAATACTAATTGCGCAAACGAGAAGATGGTTCTTTAGGGACATGGCGGATGCTCCTTTACGGGTGGCTTACATATGACTTGGCGTATTACGGCATGCCGCAACTGCCCGCCGGGGGCAAGTCGCACTTATCCACACATACTTCTAACTATGAATGATGGATCTGCAAATAAGTGACGACCTCAAACTCCGTCGCTTTTTCCAAATCCTAACGAGCCGCAAGGCGAATCTTTGCTGGAACGAATCCGTTCGAGGAGGTCGAGATTAAAGCCATCAAAGACCATTGAATGATTGTTGCCGATTTTGGGTTGGCCAGGTCTAAGCTTCAGCTCATACTCCTTCGCTCCGGGCGGCAGATCCAAAGTTTTGTAATAAAGATAGAAGTCGTTTCTCCGCTCCTTGATTGGACTATTTGGATCGTGATTACAGTCGTCCGGCAGGCAAGCGTTTCCGAAAGCTACGAAATACCGTCGTCCGTGCTCCGCACTTAGTTTTAGCCCGGCCGACCCGATTTTTAGCATCACATAGCCACCCTGGTCGTGAGAGATCGCTCCCACGACCCACCAGGCAATCTTTCCCAGATTCAACTCCGGTTCGCTGCCGTCGGCGACAAATCTGACGAACTCGTATGGTGTGGGTATGACTGAGAATTGAGCGTGGTTGATTCTTATGATGGGCCTGTAAGAATTTGCTTTTCGGGCTACGGGCTGATTGTGGAGTGCCGGGCCTTCAAGATCTGGCACACGTCGCCAGTCTGAGTCGTCCAATGGTCCGGCGGACCTGGGCTGGTAATATCCAACCCCCGCGTTCGACGGCGACTGGACATCGACTTCAATCAGTCCGCCCGGCACTTCAAAAGGGGAATCAGGTTCGTAGGAATAGATTAACCTTGGTTCACCATCTCCGGGCGCGTGTTCATAGACCAGAATCTTGAAAACATGATCTGGTGCTTTGCTGTGCACGCCGACTTCGCAGACTTTGCTGGTCGCGTTGTGAGCGAAACCAAATAATCCGTGAAAGAGCAGATACACATCTGCCGAACTCGGCCGGCGCGTAGACACAGGCCATTCGGCGCCATTCTGGGCGTTTTGATGGGACATAAGATTCTCCTTGGGCTGTTTATGGGCCGCTTGATATGAATAATGCCGGAAAGAGTTAGGAATATTTCAATTGAATATCAGCCGATGGCCGGTCGTTCTTTTATGTGCGGATCGGCTCAACGCTAGGCAGTCCTCGTAGGCGATTCGACACGCGTGACCGTTTTCGAAGATAGGTTTAAGCCAGAAGATATTTTGACCAGCTATTGATCGAGCGTGGTCACCACAATACAAACTCAGTCAAGTCCATTGCTTTGTCCAAAACGGGCGCCACCGCACGGTGAATCCTTGCTTGACAAGGGGAACAGCCTCCAAAGTAGGTGAATCTTTACTAGAATGAATGCTTCTACATAAGGATCCTCTTTGTTTTGGTAATGAATGCGTCTTGCTCATCAGCTGCAACGAATTGTTCTTTCTCTAAAAGGCCGCATAACCGCCAACGGTCACAAACGAGGCCCATGCATTAGGGGTGTTGCGAGTTTGATCTGTACTCCGAATCATGTCGAGTTGAGCTCTCCTCAAAGCCTCAACAGTAGAAAAACCTCCAACCTTTCGATAGTGATGAAATCTAACCATCAGCTCAGAGGTCGTGTCTGATTCCACGGGCCAAAGCGTCGCAACGACTAGCGGCACACCCGCTGAGATAAACGACCGGGCGATGCTCATAGCCCCTTCGCCTTGATATGTCTTCTCAATACCAGTCTGACAAGCCGACAGAACGACTAATCGCGCCCTTGGCAGTTTCATTCCATAGACTTCTGAAACTTGCAGGAAGCCATCTGAGTTCGCTTCATTGCGTGATCCACCAGTCTCTTTTGTCAGTAGGAGTTTGGAAAGCATCGGTGAGCGCGGGTCAACGACGAAGTGCGACGCGAGATGGATCACTTCAACGTTTGTCATTCCTGACCTAACTTTTCTCTCGCGAGCATTGCTGCCGATAAGCGGTAGCGAATGGTAACAAGAGGCAACTTCACGCGCTTCGCGTTCTGCCGAAGGAAGCGCAGGCAAGTCTGGAAAACTGGCGGTCGAAAAGTTTGGATTGCCGACTGTCAAAGCTCGCTCCGCCTCGACCCGCGGCCTGTGTTGGGCGCTATCTGTGCAAGCGATAAAGACGTTCGTGCTCCACGCAGTTAACAATGCAAACTTCTCGACTAGAAACTTGCCGTCGGTGGCTGATGTCAGCGCGGCAAACGGAAGCCGAACTAGCGTTTTGTCGGGGACGATGCATAGCTGCTTATGCTTATCAAGTAAGGGCTCAATTGGGTCGATGAGGATGGAGTAAAGTTCGCGGGATGTCGCCGTCGTCTCGTCATTAGCAACTCCCCGTGCGATCTGTTTCAGAAAGGCGCTGATTTTCTCGTCGAGTGGTTGCTTTGAAATAGGAACGACTCGACTATCAATGCCATTGCGCGAGGCCACCCAGAGGATTAGCTTGTCGTCTCCCAGCGAGTATTGAAGTATTTGTACGCCCGCAGGGAGGCGTTCGCGAATGTCGGCAAAACGAGTCGCGTGCGTCTGCGAAGCGTGCTGCAAATCTGGTCCTTCTTTACTGTCCATCAATTGAGGCGCGGCGTTGAGGTAGTCAAGCAGCGAGCGGGCTCGTGACTGTTCCGCGTAGTCGAATGCTTTCACAGGGTTGTTGAGTTCGGTGTAAGCGAAGTCGATCGCGAGATCATATATGTCTTGCCCCACATCGAAGAACGAATTGCGATTCTGTTCTTCCTGGATTTTGATTCGATACTGTTCAAAAAGACTGAGTGCCCTGCTCAACTCCTGATCAGCCGCTGCGATGTTGTTCACGCCGAGCAGTGCCATGAATCTTCCCTTGTGCGTTTCGTAGCGGAAGACAGCTAAATCAAGCTGTTCAAACATGCGCAGAGCGCTGTCGTAGTTAGCAAGAGCACTCTTAAAGTCGCCGGCTCCGCGATAGAAGTGACCGAGACGCAGCGTTGCATTAGAAACGATTGTTAGACGACTCTTCTCATCTCGAAACTTTTGCCCTTCAGCAACTGCCAGGGACCCATAGCGTATTGCTCTTGCATAGTCTTTTTGCCGTTCGTATATGACTCCCAGTTGGGTGTATGACCGGACGATGATGTATGGCCAGGCAGATTGCTTTGCCAATTCAAGAGCACGCGTTTCAAACTCGAGTGCCGCAACAGGCAACCCCAGCCAGTGAAAACCTAACGCGAGTTCGTGATAAAAAGTCCAGATCAGTTTCGGTTCGCTCAGGAACGATTGCGAAATCTGAATCGCGTCCATCCCGTAACTCAAAGCGTCGATATACTTCCCGAATTTCAGGTTCATCGTCACAAACTGTTGCAGACATCTTAGTTTGGTCGAATCATCCTGAATTGCTTCCGCAATTCTCAAAGCCTGGCCCGCCAAGTCAAGCACCTTTGAAAGCTCGTTATCGTCGGTCCAGGCGTCCGACAACGCATGGATGGCCTGTGCCTGAAGTGATTTGTAACTCTTCTCTTCATACAGCTTCGCTAATCGTTGGAATCGTTCGCGAGCTCCCGTTCCAGCTCGGCGCAGCTCGCTGTAACCGATCCAACTTTCGGTGGAGAGAGCTTCGCAACTATTTCCTAAAGCCTTGAACTGTCGCAACGCATCTGTATAAAGCTGAATCGCCGGTTCAAACTCTGATTGGTTATAACGTTCCAGGCCCGCTGCGCTGAGACTACGGGCGTGCGCGAGTTGTGAAAGGCGAGCTTCAGTCTTACGCGAGTAAAATGAGGCCAGGTCCAAAGTATAACGATCCCCAACTCTCTCGACTTCGACTTCAGCAGCGAAACTCAGCATCTTCAGTCGTGCCGCTGCTTCGTTGTCTTGTTTTTGTATCGCCAGATCCAAGTGCTCGGTCACCAATCGCTCGACGATCTGGTTACCCATGCGCGAACGACTCCGGGCTATCGCCGTCCACGCGCTTTCTCGATCGTGATTCGAATAGGCAATGAGAAACTGCTGATACAGTTCGCCGCGACTCTGTAATGCTTTCTTGTTGTGTTCTTCGAGTAACTGGAGGTGCCGGCGAGCTTCGCCGGCCCACTGAGATGTGGAATCTTTTTGTAGATACGTACGCCAGGCTTCTTCCGCCTGTGGCAACAGCACCAATTGCTCTAGGAGCAGCGCTCGGTTGAACAGGGCTTCGAGCGAAGAGCTGTTCAATTCAAGCGCGCGATTGATGTGTTCAAGGCTCTTGCCGAAATTCTCAGCAGCCTTACCGGCGTCGTTACCGCGATCGGCTCTTCCCAACTCCAGAAGAGCAGCAGCCAAATCCGACTGCAGCTGCGCATCATTTGAATCCAGCTTGAGGGCTTGCTCAAACTGTTCTTTTGCGCGATCGAACTTTTTCTCGGCCAGATACAGCCGACCGAGCGCGTGCAGTGAAGCGGCGTCGCCTCTTGTCCGAGTAGCCTCCAGGAGTATTAGTTCAGCCTGACTGCGAGCTAGGCCGTCAATATTGGGCGATTGCTCACCGCGTGTCTGTCTAAGCGGAGAATAGTTGACTTCGGAGATGCGCGATTCTACCAGGCGCTCGCTCTTGTAGGCCTGATTCAGGGCCAACATTCCGCGATCTACATCCGACTTGCGTCCGAGCAGAACCCAAAGCGCGACTGCTAGTCCCGCGACTACTATTAGGACGGCAGCGATCTTTAAGAAGTTTGGCGAGAATAGATCGCGCTTTGGCGCGCCTTTTTCAGATGAAACGACTTTGTTCTTCGTCGCCGCACGAGCAGCACTTGCCTCGTTTAGGGCGGTGGCAAAGGCGAGCCTTTTACGCTGCTGTGAACTCTGTAGCAGATGTTTCTCGAAGAGCTTGCGCTCTTCCGCTGAAAGCGTTCCTTGGACGTAGCTATCGTTAAGTTCACTTTCGAGCAGCTCAAATTCCTGGAAAAAGTAGTCGTCCGAAAGCAAACGCTGTTCGACCTGCTCCTCGTCGTGATCATTGAGCCGGCCGAGGACATAGTCCCTCAGATTGTGTTGTTCTGGTCCGTTAATTCTTATCTCCCCTTCTCGCCGCTCCCGCTATTCATAAGGCTTCGTAAAGGAGGGTTCATGTCGCTCAAGTTCCCATACAATTCAAGACGCATTTTTCAAGCTCCGCTCTAATGCGGTAAGCCCGCAAACGAAGGGCATTGGCTGAAAGACCAAGTTCCTGCGCCAATTCTCGTCGAGACTCGATTCTTGCCCTCTTTTCATCGACGTGATAATCCAACACCAGGTCACGCTGGTCGGCGGACAATTTAGAGAGGCAGCTGCGCAGGCATTCACGAGCAGCATCAAGAACCGTATCTGTCGCGTGAACTACAGGGAAGAAATCAGTAGTGATTTCCTTCCGCCGTAGAGACTCGAGATACACCATCCGCGCTACTCCGCAGAAATAGTTAGCCGGATCGCCCACGTAGGAGTCCTTGATTTGTCCGAGCTTGGCAGTCACTCTGTTTATGGCGGTATCCGCAAGATCCTCAGGATCAGTACACCCCTTTTTCATAAAGATACGAACGAGTCTGCTGCGGATAGTTTCGTATTTTCGCGCACCCTCATCCCTGGTTGGTCCCAACCAACTGAGCAAGGCTTCAAACGAATCGTGCGTGATTGCCTGGTGATTCATCGGGGCAGTGGCTGGTTTTAGCGGAGTGCCACAGGCAGAACAGTGGGAACCGCCAGACGATACCTCATACATTTTGAGATTTCAACGATTTCGATGTTTAGCATCAGTTGATTAAGACTTGGCGAAACGAAGGTAGTGGGTTGACGAACGATTTGCGGGGTGTAATGGCGCTGGCGGAAATGTTTATCAACCAGAACTGCATTCAATTTTGAAATCCAAAAATCAGCTGACTCTTCCGAGGAGGATTCAACATAGCAACCAATAAATTCGGCGCCAAGAAAGGCGCGAAAAAAGGAAAAGCTAAACGAAAAGCTAAGAAGTCAGTCGAAAACCCCGGCCTAACCCTCGCGCCGGCAACCGGTCCTTTGCTGCTCGGGCCGGAAGCCGCGCCTACGCTCTTTAGAGGTCTCACTCACTATCAGCCCACGGCGGTGTTTCTACAAACACCAACGTCCTACCTGCTGGTGATGTATCGGCCTCCAGGGAATTACTCCCCTGCCGATGTTGGGGCCGCTGTTTCTTATTTCAGCCAAATATTGGGAAAGGCTGAAGGTGAGCCTGCGAATGTACTCGCCTATCCCGCAGCGGTCTTCGGTCAAAGCTGTCTATTAATAGTGTCTGCGAATTAGGAGAGAACATAATGTTAAGGGGAGAACAGAATGCGTAGCTGGGTTCCGAAGCGTTATAACACTGGCAATCTATTCTGTGCTGCTGGTGCAACTGCCCGGCAGCACCGCCCAAACTCCTATTCCGTACAACGGAATAGTGGTTGGACAGACGAAGCTTTATGACGAACGATCGCTCGCCCTGATGCTTCAATCCGTGCAGGCGCGACTCGTAAATCGCGACTTTTTCGATCAAGGCACAATCGCCGCGCAGATTGGCAATATGCAAGGTGCCCGATTAGATGCTTCATCATTCGGCGTCAATGTAACAACAACTCCGTTACCGGGCGTGACTACAACGACGAATACCGGAAGCACGACAACTTTTAATGAGGCTATTACGCAATCGGGTTCACCTGCGGGCTCGGCCACGCCATTTCCAGGTGTCGTGACAACTAACAATGTCCTAACTCCCAACACTGTTAGTCAACAAACCATTCAACCGAGTGTGGCACCCGCAGCGGCAGCCTTGCCATCGCAAACGTCGGCGTTCGCTTATCAACCGCCATTCGGACTTGCGCCCCAGACTCTCCTTGCGCAGCAGATGGAGCTGACGGCCGCTTTGCAGAATTACTCGAAGGATCGCTAACTTATAGAATCGTCAATTCGCGGGGCGTGGTGTTAGACAACAATAAAGGGCTCGCCAAATTAGCAGTATCTGGCCACAAGACACCGTATTTCCGAAAATGACGCGAAGGCCATACCTTAGACAACAACTGCTGGAATGTACTCGAGTACGTTCCCGCACTCTTTGGGGGAAAAGCTGCGCAGGCATACCTAACCTTATTCCCGCCCTGGAACCACTAGGTCTCAAGCAAGAAATTGTGAACACGGTCAGTACTGCCGCAAAGCCGTCCAGACACCTAGAGAATAAGAACAGGATAAGAGTTATCAATGAAAAACCGCCTCATAACTTTCGTTACAAAGGCCGCCCTACGCGCGATAATCAAGGGCCAGTGGGTTACGTTCACCGGCTGGTTATTTTACTACAGCATCCACGCTGACGAAGCAGAGAACACCGCCCCCCGGTCGGAAAAAGAATTGGCGCAAGACAGCATGGGAGATTCATCCCGTTTCTAAATTCAAATTCGTGCAAGCTCCATAACCCTAACAAAGGAGAGAGTATGCCTTTAGTCCCCGTACAATATTACGAAGCTGATTGGCTTCCATCCAATAACGAAAACCGGATTAGAATTTGGATTGCCAGCTCAGCGACACCCTGGGCGCTGCCGGTTAACACAGAACCGGAGTTTAACGGACTTCTAGCGATGCTGAGCAAACCAGGAGTAATGGTGGATACGGAAAAAAGGTACCTTCACCTGGAGAAAAGACCAGCGGGTACTTAATATCCTGAACGCCCTAAAATTTCTTTTGGAGCAACTAAGCCATCCTTCCGATTTATCCACGGGAGTGTATTCTTGGACGCCCACCTGCTTAACTTAAGTCACAAAAAGTTCCTCTTAAGCCCAATAAAAGCAATTCCAGGTTTCAAAGTACGCCTAGTGGACGATGGGCTTGGGATGTATTCCTGGTGACCGCACCCTAGCGCTGTAAAGGGATAAGTTGCAAGAGAGGCCATCATTACTGGTGGCCTCCTTTTTTTAGATACATACAAAATCGCTAAATTTCGTTAAGGATGTGTTGTTTTGGCTATCACTCCGAATCGTGCATTTCACGTTTCAAAAGAAAGAAAATATTCTTATTCGGATCAAGTTCACCGAGTCCTAGCTCGCTTACTGCCAATAGCACCGATCAAGGTGATGTGGGTTCCCACCAACACGCTGAGTCATGCTTAGTAGAGAGCGCCCTTATAGAACATTTACCTGTGGCCCTCCTTCCGCTGCGGATTGACCTGTAATGCAGTAGTGTTCCGTGGCAGCTTCCTCACTCTTGTGAGCGTACCGCAAGCTCGGGGGCCATGAAATGCTTTGCCTCGAAATCCTCATTAGAGGTAGGGGAGAAGCTGACGCCCAGGACATTCCTTCTCGTTGCGCTCTCCTTAAGCCATCCCGAAGGAGATTCACAATGCACAAACTTAGAACCTTGTCCCCCGCACCCCTGGTCACAGCAATATTGGTTGGACTTTTCATTATCAACCCGCAAGCGCACGCGGATACAGACCCATGCAAGGCAGTCTTGGAGGAAGGCATTTTCAACAGTTCTACGATTGTGGCGGGTACTCAATCGCACACCGTGTTTGAGAATTGGCTGTGTACAACGGAGTTCTCGACCTACGAAGAGCTGAGGAAAAACGGAATCGGTCTTGGAGCAGTAGTCTACGGGGTGCCTGTCACCGCAGACTGGAGCATGGACAATGCGACCCGCAGCACTTGGAAATCATCACACTGCCAACAAAGCACCGGAGCCTCGCAATATTCAGCGAGGTATGAGGAAGTAGTGAAGTTGGTGGCCCCTGAAATAATGAGAGCTTGGACCGAATGTATTCGAGTGGTTTACAGCAACACTCCAGGCCTGAAGTGTTATGTTACTGCGCCTGATTCTGGGACCGCAATTTACTCGATAAAATACGTTCCCGTGGATGAGCAGGACACAGTCTTGCCCGTTGTGCAAAGCTCAAGTGTCACAGGTGCCACGCCTGTCGATACCACCGGTCTCGGTCCAAAACAGATAATTAAGAACAGCACTAAGATTCGCCAAAGCTTTACCGTCGTGGCGTTGCAAAGACGAGACCCAAATATCCCAATCAGTATAGTTGTACAGACGTCGCGCGGCGGGTGTACTCAATATGTGCCTCCGCCCACAATCCTTTACAGAACCAAAGTCACTATTACTCCGAAAGGCGAAATGCCAGTTGGCATCACTGAAAACATGCACTTAGACGATGGTTCTGATGATTGCGACATAAATCAAAATCGCACGGCTAGGTACACAATTCGAGATGGCGTTAGAGTCACGGGTTGGGGGACGCCCATTGTGGCTTCCTCGAACTGCCCAACCGGGAAATCATTTCCAATGTCTAACACAATACGAAGGGAGGGAGATAGAACACTCGCTATCGACTACCACCTTGAAGGGTGTGGCCGCAACGGTCCTTTGGGCGTAGCGGGATGTGCAGGCCGTGGCTGGCTTGTATTCAACATGCCTATTCAAGCAGTAAAGTACCTTTCAAATTCGCTTCCTCCCTTCTCGGCTGACACCGGAGACACCAGCATCACGCAAACAACAAACACGATCGATTATCCGAATGCTGTACCTGATGGTTGGCAGAACATGAGTTGGGACTATACGGTAGAAGTGATGAAGCGTCTGATGCTAGGTGACTTGGAGTTGCAACGCAGTGTAAGCCGACTTTCAAATGCAAATCCAGAGGGGGATGGTATACGGACTAACATGGTCAATGGCAGGCTCGGTGTTACCATGACTGCTACACGTATTGAAACTAACAACACGCGGGTTGGCCCTATGTTCCGAATGCGCCAATAATTTCCCGGACTTAATTTCGCTTCCTCGCGCTGATTTTTACCTCTAACCTCAGGAGGCCTTATCATGAAAGTCTACTCGGCAGTCTTAGCCTTGGCCGCATGACATTCCAGAAACTATCCCGTTGGTAAGAGGACGTGTGAATTCATTACTCCATTCGGCGTTGAACCATGCTGAATCCTGTCTAGAAGGTTCTCTCCAAAGTGATCTAGTTCGGCTTCGGAGTTAGGCATATTGCGAAAGAGATTCGCATGGAAGACTTCAAGCGGGAACTCATAAAAACTCAGGCGGGTGTAGATTTCAAACAGATGCTCGTCGATTTCGCTCATGAAAGGGGTCTCCTTTGGAAGTAAAAAGAACTGCAAATAAGTGGGAAATCGAAGCGTCCACCAAAGATGAAGCGGAACACCTCGAATTTCTTTTTACGGGTTTGCGGGAAGCTTATTCGCGGTCGGCTAGGACGGAAGATTCTTCTCAAGCCAATCGTTCGTTGGCTGCGGCCCAAACCCAGAATACGGCTTCTTCAACGTAATGATGTAAATATGGTCGTTCGGGTCTATGACCTCCCGGAGCTTGTCTCTTAAGAAGCCGGGGGATTCAACGGTATTGAAGGCATAAGATGATTCCGACAATTTTACATGGTGGTAAGAGTCTCTGATTTTGTAGAACTTGTTGTAGTCAACTTTGCTTTTGCCTTCTCTATTGAGGTCGTAGGTTACTAACAGTACAACCATGAGGAAATCTCCTTTAGGGGAAACAAGTCAAACCTGTAAGTGTTGCGGAGTCCGAGACGGCTTAAACTTCAACGTCTCGGACTCCGTTTGGCAAAAAGTAGTCCCGAAGAGACTTCAGAACCGGGTTGTGTGCCTGGCGTGCTTTGATAGTTTCGCCTCGCGGCGCGGGATTAACTACCACCGCAGCTTGCGTGTGCTCTACTTCGCCGGACGCCAAGCAAGTTTCAAGTTTCGCGTTGTTAGGAGTGCCCAAAGCCGTGAGGCTTACTGACACTCACCTTTAGCGCGTTTGGCTTTGCACTCGTTGCACTTTTCGCCAGACGCAGGATTAGTTGAGCTGGTGTCATAATCCGACGTGGGCCAATGCTGACAATTCGAGTAGAAATGCCATGTGTCACTGCCTTTTTTCCGACGCCATGTCGAAGCCATGTGTTTGCTTTACTTTTCCCGGAACAAGGGGTTTACCCGAGGCGAGTTGGCGTGCTAAGGTGCTTTTGCTACAAAGCTAGTACGTTGGCTGCCAGCCTGTTTCGCCGTTCCGAAAGACACGAAACAGGTTGGCGGTCGTCGCCTTTCAAAAACCTCAATCAGTGTAACAAGCCATCATTCAAGTCTACGCGGATTAACGGCCTTTCGATTCCGAGACTTGCTAGAAGCCTGTCCACACTGCCGTCATCTATTTTGTTGTTCAACAGTTTCCGAGTGCCTGGTTGCTTCCGGCAGATGGTCATAATCAGCACCGTTGGCTCGGAAGGGTAGATAATATAAGAGATGAAAACTGACCTGAGAGGTATCTTGTAGATGACTGACAAGATACCAGCCAAAGCGAATCGCGGATCGCACGGATTGGTTTTCAAGGTAGTGTCGATTACATTGTCTACCTCATTGAGAACTAGCACGGCAGGGTGCTGTTCCTGACCTGCTTCTAAGCAGGCTTGCGCTCTTTGACTGATCTGCTGGTAAGTAACCTCCGCTGGTTCAGCCCACTCAATGTGATACGGCATAAAACAAGGTTTAGCGCCCCTGGGAACGCTTGTTACCCCCTTTCTTCGATGTTCGTCGAACTTCGGAATCAGGTTTTGTGTCGCCCTTTACTGCCGCCCGCATGGCGGCCACCAACGCGTTGCGATCCTCCTCGTTCATAACTGTCTCCAACGTCGCAAGGATCGCGTTTCGCTCTTTTTGCATTTCTAGAAACTGTTCGTAGCTGAGGACTACGGCGAGGGGCTTGTCATCGTCCTGTATGACGAGGGTTTTATCCAAACTGTGTAGGCGGTCTGCGTTTAAAAGCCGCAGCTTGCTTACCCCAACATACTGGACATTTGGGTCGATGTGAGGGATTTTGCCCTTCGACTCGCTAAAATTCATAAGGTGCTCCTTTCTCGATACACTCCGCATCAGATTTCCCATTTAGGTTTGGGATTGCCCGATTCTACCCCCTTTTCCGCCAAAGTCAAGCCTGTATTTTGCCCTTTCTTTCGGCCATTCATTGTCTGTATAGTGTCACTATCTTGACGGTATCACGTCAGGATATTGACAGTAACATGATAAGCTAAAACAGTAAGCCCCGTGGTTGCGACTAACAACCACAGGGCCTTTTGAAAACCTAACGCGATTGCTCGCAATCAGGCTTCCGGTAAAAAGCATTGTGAGGCAGTCGCCAACGAAAGGCAAGGAGATGGTTTGTCCACAATTGCAAAATCGAAGCGGTCAAAGCCGGCCGCGACCGCAAAGGTAATCAGAGATTCCGCTGTAACTCCTGCCGCCGTAGATTCCAAGAACAACAGGAAAGGCTTTTGGGTCATATGTATTTGCCCGAAGATAAAGCGTTCCTTTGTCTCCAGCTCTTGCTTGAGGGAAGCAGTCTCCGATCTATTCAGAGAATCACGAGCGTACACAAAAACACGCTAATGACGCTGCTAGTTGTTGCTGGCGACGATGCGAGCGCCTAATGACCGAGCGCATCAAAGGTGTTGCGGTCAAGGACGTTGAGGCGGACGAAATCTGGGGCTTTGTAGGAATGAAGAAAATGACCCGCCTTCGCAAAGGTATTACCAGTTCTGAGGTTGGCGACACCTTTGCTTTTGTTGGCATCGAGCGCAACACAAAGTTAGTTCTTGCTTGGCACCTGGGAGACAGAGACACGGTTATCACTGAGGCGTTTACGGAGAAGCTAAACCGCGCAACCTCTGGTCGGTTCCAGTTGACTACCGATGGTCTTGCAACCTACCCGGATGCGATCTCTTATTCGCTCGGTACTCGCGTTGACTACGCGCAACTCATCAAAGTCTACGGGAAGGATCGCGACCCAGAAGGAGAACAGAAATATTCGCCACCTGAGGTGGTAGACACAGTAACGAAGCCCTTGATCGGGATGCCTGACCCTAGAAGAATCTGCACAAGCATTGTTGAGCGTAGCAATCTCAGTATCCGTACATCTGTGCGGAGACTGACTAGGTTGACCAATGTTTTTTCGACGAAGTGGGAGAATCTAAAAGCTATGCTGGCGTTATACTTTGCCTATTACAACTTTTGCCGGATTCATTCCAGCATCCGTTGTACGCCAGCAATGGAATCAGGACTGACGGGCCAAATTTGGACCCTGAGGGAGTTGCTTGCGGCGGGCTAAGAGTAAATGGACGAAAGCAAATCGCATACGAGCACCAGCAATCAAGTCCACAAAATTAGCCCACTACCAGCGATTAAGGTCGTACCGTCTTTGGTTAGAAGGAGTGAGCCGTCGTCCGGCTCGACTACCAGCGCCGGCCGCACTTCGCGCAGATACTTCTCCGAGCCTCTTTTTCCCATTCTGTGCATTCCCCACGAAGCGAGGGTTGCGTACACGTACTCAATATGCAGCGAGAAGTCAGCTGATTCACGAGTTTCAAGGGCGCGCTGGTGAAAATAGAGACTAGGGCCACGGAAGGTTTCTGCCTGATAGTAAGCGCTGTGGTATCGCTCAGCATTCGTCAATATGTCAGCAACTCTCTCTTGATAGAGTCTCATCGTTTCAGTTAGGCGAACGAGCGCTCGGTTACAAGCGTAGCATAATCCATTTTCACTCAACGATTATCTAGTTGGTGAGAATGAGCGATAGGCTTGTTATCGACCCTGTCCAAAATCAAGCGGCATTTGGGCGTTCAGGAGCTACGAGGATAAACTGCACTGCTTGAAACCAGCTTGGCAATTGCCAGACGAAAGAGGGAAAGTTCTGGCGTCATGTAGTCAATAAGATACCTATGCCTTCTGATTGTTGAACGTAGATATCGAGGACTCAAGGTGGTACATTCTTTTCTTTTCGACTGGCGACCAATCCTCGAAAACCATAATGCAGAGAAATGCTAATTTGGCGGAACCGCTTGCCGCTCGGGTGATACAGAGGATCAATGAAGCTGATGAGTTGTGCTATCGTCTCGCATTATTGGTCGCGCCCTCCCGTGCAGGGAAGACTAGAGCATTACAAGCTGTCGCAGAGCGTGTAGGCGGATCGTTAATCAATCTCAACCTCGAATTGTCGAGTCGAATGCTCGAACTTACTGAGCGCCAACGTGTGCTTCAGCTTCCTCAACTCCTTTCGGAGGTTGTCGATAAATCAGCCGGCGAGGTAATCCTTCTCGACAACATTGAGATACTCTTCGATGTATCGCTAAGACAAGATCCCCTGGGCCTTCTTCAGGCGCTTTCTCGAAACAAGGTTGTCGTGGCCGCTTGGAACGGTTCGGTAATTAACGGACAACTAATCTATGGCTCGCCGGATCATGCCGAGTACAAGCGGTATCCCGTCCGTGATTTTATAGTCATAAGCCCGGAGGCATTGGATGAAGGCAACAATTAAGGCTCAATGGGAACAAACAAGATGAAGTACGGGGATCTCATTCAGTTTGAACCGATCGAATCCGTGGTCCAACTCCGCGATGCAGACCATGCACCAGCTGCTCGGCAGCTTGTCGAGACCTATGTCGTCTCTAAGGAGATGGCCGAAAGGCTCGTAGGCCTTGTAATCCCTCAACTTCAGTTTGATCAACCTGTTGACAACAAGGGCCTTCTGATTGTCGGCAATTACGGAACTGGTAAATCCCATCTCATGTCAGTGATTTCTGCGCTAGCGGAAAAAGGGGAGCTCGCCTCACATGTCAATGATCCCGAAGTTGCCACTGCAGTAGCAGCGATTGCTGGACGTTTCAAAGTGGTGCGAACTGAGATTGGGGCGACCACTATGTCCTTGCGCGATATTCTCGTAGCAGAACTTGAGGAACATTGGCGGGAATGTGGGTTAGCTACTCATTCCCATCAGCGGCTGAAGTATCGAATAGTAAGCGCGCATTCGAGGAGATGATGGCCGCGTTTAATTCGGAGTACCCGGATCATGGCCTCCTTCTCGTGGTCGACGAGTTGCTCGACTATTTACGAACCCGTAAAGACCAAGAGCTAATTCTTGATTTGAATTTTATTCGCGAGATTGGGGAGGTGTGCAAAGACCTACGCTTCCGGTTCATTGCCGGGGTGCAAGAGGCAATCTTCGATAGCCCTCGTTTTTCCTTCGTGTCCGATAGCATTCGCCGGGTCAAGGATCGCTTTTCTCAAATTCTAATCGCCCGCAGGGATGTGAAGTTTGTGGTGGCCGAGCGTCTACTTAAGAACACTGGGGAACAACAGGACAAGATCCGACAATACCTTGCGCCGTTCACAAAGTTCTATGGGCGAATGAATGAGAACATGGATGAGTTCGTCCGATTGTTTCCTGTGCATCCCGATTACATCGATACCTTTGAACGTGTGACAGCCGTTGAAAAGCGCGAAGTACTCAAAACATTGTCGCTTGCTATGAAGAAGATGCTCTCTCAGGAAGTTCCGATTGACCAGCCAGGGCTAATTGCATACGACACATACTGGACAAATCTTCGAGAGAATCCCTCCTTTCGAGCTGTGCCAGACATTAAGGCGGTAATCGATTGTAGCCAAGTGCTCGAATCACGCATTCAACAGGCCTTTACTCGGCCAAACTACAAGCCAATGGCTGTGCGGCTCGTCCGGGCGCTTTCCGTGCATCGACTTACTACGAAAGACATCTATGCCCCGCTGGGTGCTACGCCAGAGGAATTGCGGGATGCGCTTTGCCTGTACCAACCTGGGATCGAAGATTTAGGAGGCGATCCAGCCGACGATTTGCGCTCTCACGTGGAGACTGTCTTACGAGAGATTCATAAGACAGTGAGCGGCCAGTTCATATCGTCAAACCCAGATAACCAACAGTATTACCTCGATCTGAAGAAGACTGACGACTTTGATGCTCTAATTGAAAAGCGGTCTGAAAGTCTAGACCTTTCCCAGCTAGACCGTTATTACTACGAAGCCCTCAAGCGCGTCATGGAGTGCACTGATCAAACCTACGTAACGGGCTACAAGATATGGGAATACGAACTTGAGTGGTTAGAGCGGCGAGCAGCTCGGCTAGGATATCTCTTTTTCGGAGCAACAAACGAGCGTTCGACCGCAGTACCGCCGCGAGACTTCTACCTCTATTTCATCCAGCCGTTTGATCCCCCGCATTTTAAGGATGATAAAGAGCCCGACGAGATGTTCGTGCGCCTAACCGATCCGGATGAAGATTTCCTGACTCCCTTACGGAGATGCGGCAGCTCTAGACTTAGCCTCAACCGCTTCAGGCCACGCAAAGTCAACCTACGAGTCTAAAGCATCCGGCTTTTTGCGGGATCTGGTCCAATGGCTACAGAAGAACATGGCCACGAGGTTTGAGGTCACATACCAAGGGCGCACCAAATCTTTCACAGGGAGGTGTCTCCCAGTGAAGAAGGGCTCGCCGACCAAATCAGGCCGACTCGCGAAGAAGCTCAGAAAAATTCGGCTAGGTCTCGGATTGTCTCAGAGTGAGATACTGGAGCGGCTAGGCTTCGCCGACCAACTATTTCGCAGCAACACTTCGCAATACGAACGAGGGCATCGCGTACCTTCGCCACCTGTGCTGCTTGCCTATGCCCGTCTGGCGAATGTTGATCTTGCGATCTTGATCGATGATGAATTGGATCTGCCGGCGAAGTTAGTTCAGGTTGGAAAAAGGTCTACTCGTTCTTCCAAGCGCCGTCTGACGGCGCGATAGCATGGTGCTCAACTAACCTTGTTTGGCGCAGTTCGGATGGTGATCGCCCGCCGCAGCTGAAGCGCATCAGCGTTAGGCGCGGAAGTCTAATGGCGAAACTATTTTCACCCTATACTCCATTGCGGAGGAGGTAAGTTAAGATGAATTACGAGCACGAACCCTGCGAAACACTGAGTACTGTTCGTGTAATAGAAGGCTTGGGGAATCTCCGGCTCAATCCGCCACAAGTATCTTCCTTGATATTCACAGGACCCCGAGAGGGTTGGCCGCCAAAACCGAGCGATCAAAAGGATGTCAAGGCGGTCTCTTCTACGGAAATCCCAGGTACACCAAGCGACGAGCAAATCTCTGACATTATCAAGGCGGCATCCGACCACGAGCGAGTGCGAGCAGTAGTCGGTGATAGGTATGCCTACATCAACACTGATCTTTTTGGCTTAGGTAAAGGCCGCACTCGCGACCACTCTGAGCCACCACGGACCAGAGTGTTTTTTTATAGCTACACCAATAGGATCGCAGTCGAAGTGGTCATGCTAGGGAACCAAGTACAGAATGTTTTTCCGTTGAAGGTGTACCAACCCCCGGAAGGATGGGAAGAAGTGCAGGAAGCAATTCGCATTGCGAGGAATGACGATCGGCTGATTGATAAAGTCAAAAACCTTGATGGGCACGCTATCCTATTGCCGCTGTCCGAGGAACAAGGAAAAGATAACGCCCGCTTAATGTGGGTTACGTTTACCGAGTTATCGCCCGCCGACAAGAGCTACCCGCATTGTTTGCGGCCATCGTTGACCTCATCGAACAGAAGGTCATTGTTGTCCGAACAGATGTGTCCAATGAAGGAGAGATCAGCCATGCCTAATGTTCGTCAAGGTCATGTCGATTGGACTAATTGGAGCTTTGATTGGGGAGTATCTGACCGTGAGGGTCTGTCCTTGCTCAATGGAATGTACAAAGACGTACACATCATTGGAAAGCTTAGTTTGCCGGTAATTCGCGTGAAATACCGGCACGACGGAGGGCCCGCCGATTCCGGTAGTCATGCGGGAGGAATCGCCGGGGCTGGGGCAGGTGCAACGGCGGGCTTCCACATAGGCGGGCCAGGGGGAGCCGTCGTCGGAGCGGCTATAGGTTATTTTGGAGGGAGAGAAACCGAGTTCGGTTTGGGAGCAGGACCATACCGTGATCAGATCTATTGGCAGCCGACTAAGGCATTGCCGTCGGTTTTAGATCGGAATACTTACGGGCTGGTGAAGACTGCGGAAACGAACAACGAGTACGTGGGGCTGGTCGAATTTACGCAAGGTGGTGTGCGGTGGCTCAGAATTAATGTCTACGCCAGAGTTGGCGCATACCATATTCTTCAAGAGTGGTATCTCAGTGAAACGGGAACGATTAGACCCCGAGTTGGAAGCAAAGGCGTGGCCATCAACATGGAACACACCCATCATCCTTATTGGCGTTTGGATTTCGATATTGACGGGCCGGAGGACAATCGAGTCTATGTAGTCTCTAACAACGACTGGTTTTTCTACTCAAATGAGATAAACGACACCAAGAATATGGAGGCAAATAAAACGTGGATCATCCGAAATGAACGCACTGGAAATCAAATATGGGTTTTCCCAACCACCGATGCAGGTGCGGACGGATTTTCTACAATGAACGTTGCCGTACGGCGTTACCACCCTTCGGAAGAAACAAATCCATGGCCATTTGATAAGGGTGAGCTGGGATTTCACGAGAATGAAGATGTAAGTAATGCCGACGTCGTGTTTTGGTATATAGGGCATCTGTTTCACCGCTCTGGGGATCACGACGACCACTTTCATTTCTCAGAACTTACAATTCAAGTTGATCTAGAAGGCGGTTTAGAAGATTCCCACAGTGGGAATTTCATTCAGAGCACATTTGGCCAGAACCGAGCGAACTTCGAGCTCTTAGTGCCGCAGGAGAACCGACTGGCGCACTACTGGCGCGACAACGACGACCCAAGTTTCCCGTGGCATAAAGGTCCGGTCGTTTACGATGCGGCCCCGTCTTTCGTCGGCACCTCCCTGGGCTCAGACGACTTGGCCCGGGTCGGCGGAGGGCGCGTGCCGCTTGGCGTGTCGCTCGTGCAGGCCCACCGAAACTTTGGCGCGCCAGGGCCGTTCGTGGCGGTAGTCCGCTTCCGAGGAATGATGGGAGAGGCCGACTCACTGGCACTGTTCTATTGCGATAGCAGCCACCAGTGGCATGGACCGTATGCCATCTCTGCCGACAGCGAGCGAATAGCCGGGGTGACGGGACCTTAGATAAATAAGGCTGTACCTAATAAGGGCATACACCCGGCCGCGACTCAGCGAGAATGTAATCGTTAGCTTGCGTGGTTTCGAGGTTGTCTGGGCGGGCGGGTGATGCCGGCTGAATCGAGTATGGCAACCAATTGTTTTACGTTGAACGCCGGTATGACCCGACTAGACGTCAAGAAACTACCCGGTGCACGCAAAGCGAAGTTGCCCGCGTTCGTTGCTGCTCAACTAGCAACCCTCGTGAAGGAGCCTCCATCCGGCGAAGAATGGCTGCATGAACTGAAATTCGACGGTTATCGAATGCTCTGCCGCATCGATCGCGGTCTAGTCACTTTCTGGAGCCGAAACGGAAAAGACTGGACGGAGAAATTTCAGAACCTTGTCGAAGCGGTTAAGTCCTTAAAGGCAACAAGCGCATGCTCGATGGCGAAATCGTGATCGTTGATGCGCAAGGCCGGTCGAGTTTTCAGAAGCTACAGCGCGCAACGGGAAAAGCCACGATAACTGGCTTTGCTTATGACGTCTTATCTCGACGGCTTCAGCCCCGCTCAGAGTCCACTCAAGCATTGGAAAGAACTCCTGAAGAATCTGGTGGGATCGAATTCGCACGGCGTCATCCGCTGTAGGGAGCACATCAACGGAAGCGGAGACGAGTTCTTCAAACACCCCTGCGAGTATGGTATCGAAGGGATCGTTTCGAAGCTTGCTGATTCACCCTATGAATCAACGCGCAATCGCAACTGGCTGAAGGTCCAATGCAGTAAGCAGCAGGAGCTCGTCATTGCCGGATACACGCCATCCTCGAAAGCGAAAACGAGGCCAGGATGATTATCGCCATTTGACTACTATCAGCCATATCAACACTGAAGCTCACCTGCCCCCCGACGCCCGCGACAACCTACAACGTAGTTCAAGATTGATAAGAGTCATGATAAGAGCGGTCAGGCATCGCCTTGTTAGGCCTATTCCTGACGCTAGTAGGCCCCTCTAACTGAGCAATTGCTCCCCAATTGCAATAAAGGCTGTAGTTTGAGCGGCAACATGCTCATTTGCTAGGCGCGTGAGGGCGGCAAGATTGTCCGGCGTCACATTGTCCAAATCCGGACTAGCATTTCGCAGTACCGGCTGAAATCGCCAGTAACGGAATTTTCCCTTCGAACTTTGTGAAACGCTCTTGAGAAGGTCATCCTGATTGTCACTGGTACTAGTGAAGACAATATTTAAAATGCCCCGAGCGACAGAGAGCCAATTCTGGCTCATCACCGTCTCCCGGGCAATCTGTTCTTTCGACTGCCGCTCAGGAGTGCCCGTGCCAAGCGAGACGAGAAGCACATCCGGCTCACCCCCGTCGTGTTCGGCGAGCTCGAATCCTCTGATGTAACCAATCATCGCCGGGTTATTGGCAAAGACGCCGCCGTCAATCATAATTCTTTCTTCGCCGCCCCAGTGAAAGATGTTCGGAGGGAAATAGGTCGGGCCGGCAGATGTTGCGCGCGCAACATGGCGCATCAAAGGATTCCTGGTTTGATCATTCTTTGCCTCGCTCGAACTGAATAGTATGGGAACTCCCGCCTTCATGTCGTATGTAGTGACAATCGTTTGGGTCAATGCATCACTTAGGGGCGTTTCACCGAAGTAATCCAATAAAAGCCCCTCAAGGCCATCGGGAAAGTATTGGGCGTTTCCCCCGAACTTTGGATTGCCACCAAAAGGGCTTGCCAGTTTCTGAATCTCGGCAAAGCCCATGAAGTTTTTGAACTTTTCCCCAAAACTCGCATCCTGCTTCGGGGGGACGCGGTCTCCAAAGAGACCGCTATAACGAATCAAAGGTTTGCCCCCGTGTGGGAAGATGTTTTCGCCGTCTTTAAGGTATAGGTCTAACAACTGCGCTGCACTAAATGCTGGCGCATTATTCCTGGGCCTTGTGAGTCCCAGCGCCAATATGCCGCCGGTTGACGTACCAATAATAAGATCGAAGAGTTTAGACACCGGCCGCTGAGTGAGCTTTTCTACCTCAACCAGCACACGAGCGGGAATTATGCCTCGGATTCCACCACCGTCGATTGCTAAGACACGGATTGTTTGCTTCATGATTATCTCTTTTATTGGGTTTGCTAGAGGAGCAAGTTAAAAGACTAAGGCGCTAACGCTCCGCTTCAGCCGCCTCCCGACAGGACCACACAACCTGATTAGAAACCACACAACATTGACGGAGAGGCCAGCTAAGGGTGGTTCGGCTGCAAGCGGTTATTCGGCGACGCGGTTACATGGACCAAACTGCTCATGCGCAATTTAGTCGCGCCATATTAGCGCGACGAGGAAAACTACACTGGTGAAAGCGGCTGCCACAGCGTAGTACGAGAATCGAGACGATTTTTGAGGCGTTATGCTTGATAAAGCCATTTGCGTCGAGTAAGCCTCATTCATTGCGTTGAAGGTGAGCAGGTCTTGGCCGGATGTAAAAAATCGCTCCCATGGGCGCGCGACAAAAGACCAAGCGAGCAGGATGACGGTGGCCATCAAAAAGTTGTGAGATTGCGACACAATCATATCCCGGAATGCAAATGGCCACTGTAGAAAGATATTCGAAATGTAATTCGCATTCTCGGTAGGACTTGAGCCGATGGTTTTGATGACGCTGGAATAAGCAAAGTCTTTGACCGCCTTGACAATATCAAAAGCGCAAAGCAAAGCGAATCTCACGAAAAACGACAACGGGTAGATCAGCAGTAACAGGGAGAACGCGTAAGAGTTACTCCGGCGCAAAAAGAACTGGCGCATACTTTCAGGCGGGTGGGAAAGCCGAAACAAAATCCATCGCCACCAAACGAGTTTGCCAGTCTTCTTGCTCAATGCACGCAGAAGTCCGGTTTTGTGTTTTGGGTAATTCGCAACAAAGTAATCGGCGTTTAGCTCTGCCGACCATACGCAAAAGATCGGTACGATGAACACACCTGTTATTAGTAACGCTAAGGTGAAGGGCAATTGAACAATAAAAATAAGGCTGGTGCGAAGCGATAAAAAGAAGATTTCAAGGCGATTATCGCTCCCAATAAAACTGTGAAGAACGATAATCGGAAAGGCGAACCAGATCAGTACTTGAACACCCGTAGACAGCAAAGTAAGCTTGACGGCGATCTCAAAAAAGCCGCCGGGTCCTAAAAACAGTGCATCGCCACGTCGGTAGTGCGCAATTTCGTGTAACAGCACGGCTTCCGCCGCCTCGCGGTCAGTCTTCCACAGCATCACAAATCCGCTGAAAATAGCCAACGTGGCTTTGCGGTATCCGTTCGGATAAACCCAGAGGCGACCGGGACGCTTCAAATTAAATTTCAGTTGTAAGCCCGGGGCATGAAGTTTTATGAAACCTTCGATCTCGGTCAGCGACTTGCTCGGTGGCGGTAAGGAGAGGAGCTTGTTTCTGCGCTCGATGTAAAACGAACGAAGTTGCGGGAGCAGCACGGTGAAGAGACCTAGGATCAAAAACAACGCTGGCAGACCTGAGAAGATTACAGCCAGCTTTTGACCTTCAAACCAGAGAACAAATGCTTGTTCGAGAGTGCTCTGATCGACGACAAGTTCAGGGCTAGTAAAAGTATCGGCAACAATGACACTCCATTCCCTGAGCGGTCGTGATAGAGACAGGGGTGCCGTTACGATCCAGTACCACATCCACGGCGGCACGCCTGGCAGACAGGGTTCACTGACTTCGGGTTTCATTGTTTCTCCATGAGTTTACCGAGAAACCGTGTTGCGTCCGGCGGGTTTTCTAACAGCAAACGCAATACGACGAGATTGATGCGGTCGCGTTTGGCTTGACTTAAGCCCAGTGACCGAACCTCTTTGTCGAGTTTCGCCATAACTTCGTTGAGTCTGGCGTAGACGCTTTCTCCGGCAAGCGTTGCTTCAGCTTCCTGCCCGCCGACCGCCGAGAACCAACCTCTGCCTTTACCCAGGAGTTCGCCGACCGCAAGAGCGTTCTTCACGGACTCTAAAAAGTTTCCGGTTACTTCCGATCTTAGGATTGTTAAAAGCATTGGCGCGGCAACCGCCAAGGCTTTGAGAACAACCGGCAGCGTAGGCATTAACTCGCCGGGCAGAAACCCGCTCGCCTGCGCGTTAGTTACGGAAAAGAGTTCTTTGCG
This sequence comes from Acidobacteriota bacterium, assembly GCA_030859905.1. GTDB lineage: Bacteria > Acidobacteriota > Blastocatellia > Pyrinomonadales > Pyrinomonadaceae > PSRF01. Next base: position 23,508 of record JALZJF010000107.1, on the reverse strand, counting down.
GTCTTTACCACCCTTAATGAACGCTTCCACCCACAGCGGAGCGAATTCGGTTTCGACGGGTGACACTTCTTCTGCAATCTTCATTGCCCAATCTTCGACAGACAGCACAGAGTTTCCTCCTTTCACTAAAATGAGCCAGCCACTGAGCGCCGCTGTTCACCTGCGCGGAGCGAAAGGCATTCGAGCATCAACGCGAGGAATGTATTTAAGAGCCATGGCCGATTGTTTCCTCGCTACCTGTTACGCAGTTCCGTTGCGGCGTTAATCCGCGAGAAGCCAAGAAGTCGGACACTGAGAAACCCATGCGCACCGAGTCACACCGCAGAGGGCACTAAAGCAGGAACTCATGTGACAACGGTTAGGCGATTTGGCTTAGTTCATTTCAGGCTGAAATACTCAAGCCATTCACCTTCACGTCTGTATCATTCGGATCCTGTCTTAGACATTCGCCTCATCTTTTAAAACTCACAGTAAAAGTAAATACCAAAACAAACTCTCAGGACCGGGTCGTGACTTCGTGCGACCACGCGCACCCTTGATCAACAAGGCGCCCCGGATTCCATTTCATTCCATCCGAGCAGCAAAAGTCCAGGTGAGATGTGAGTTTCAGAAGAGGATGCGACTGGGAGGGTCAAAAAGGGCAATTTTTCACAGAAGAGGATGCGACTGCGTACAGAAGAGGATGCGACTGGTTTCGCAAAGTAGACAAGTCGTTGCGACTAGTTTTAGGCGGAGCGACAAGATCCAGAGTATAGGGCCTTTCTGGCGACGTGGTATGTTCTAGATGCTGCAATCCGTTTTCTGTGGAACGTCAGGAGGACACTATCTGAACAGTCCTGAATGCTGTACTGTAGATTCGATTACCACTGTACTTGTCTCGGGGCGGATTTACCAGAGTGTCTCAATGCATTCGGTTTAACCGGATGCCAGGAGAAGGAAAATGTCGCGTAATCACTTAGCTGAAGTCATCGATACCCCAGCTCAGGAACGGCGTCGCTGCTGGCCAATGTTCGATTGGCTATGCAAGCTGTTCATCATTCTCTTCTGCAAGCGCCCAAAAACAGAAGTTCCATGTCTCTACCTTCCTGAGCGCGTCATCAATCGGCCCGATCCGTGTATCTATAGCCAGTTCATGTTGATGCAGCTCAATCAGCCTGTAACGTGGGACAATCCCGATGTCGCGTTGTTTCGAAACGGTGTAGAGCAGTACACCTACGACCTGCAGGTCGACACCGATTACGTCGTCGAGATCACCGTCCACAACAGTTCGCGAAAGAAGCCGGCAAATGGGACACAGGTTGCGGTGCAGTGGATCGAGTTCGGGGCCGGCGCCCAGATCCAGCATCCTATCGCAAATTTGTCGGCGAATGTGCCGATCTGGCCCGGGACCACAAAGGTCAATACCACATGGCGGACGCCCGCTAGCCCAGGCCACTACTGCATTGAGGTAGAACTGTCCCACCCCGACGATGGCAATCCGGCTAATAACCGCGGTTGGAACAATACGGACGTAAGGGCCGCGGCTTCCGAACTGCAGGTACCTATTCGCATCTTCAATCGCTGGCTGAAAGGCTGCCCTCCTGTAGAAGAAGGGGGTCGTCATCTCGACCTGCTGTGGGCCCTGTTTGGCTGGGGCTTCCTGGGCGTATTGGGCGGTGTTGGAGCTGTTCATCACAACGCGGATGCGCAGACGCTTGCCATAAGGGCTGTTGCGGGTTACCTGGTTGGCTCGATCATCGGGTTGATCGCTGAAGTGGCACTGACCCGTAGCTTTCGACGGGCAGCCCCACCACGGCCGCGGCCTGATGAGGTCCCGTGTAACCTGGCGGAGCTCACCGTCGATTCCCATGTTTTCCACGACGCGATAGGTAAAGACGCCGATCCTAAAGTGATGTTTGCCCCGCGCCCTCCGGCCTGGCCGGCCCGTGTGGACCCGCATCTGTTCTACTTTGCTGAGGGCGAAGCGTTTCGTGACGTGAACTTGATCGTGCAAGCTCCCGACGCACATGGTCTGGCGGAAGTGTTCAACGTCAATTCCCGCCAGGGGGGTATGCCTACGGGCGGTGTGACGGTGACGGTAACTACATAACAGGGGGAAAAACAAATGGCTAATTGCAGCTTAAGTATCGAACCGCCGGGCGACAAAGCTTGGAACAAAAAGCGGATATGGAAATGGATAGGACTAGGCTTCGCCTTAGGTGTCGTACTCGGGTACCTTCAAATTGCTGATCTTGGCACGCCCGCGGGCATTGCCATTCTATACGTTATCGGGTTTCTCATTTTAACAGGTGCAGCCGTCGGCCTTACGGTGGGTTATATCGGCAACGCGTGGAATTGGTTTAGAGATCGCCTAAAAAAACAGAACCCGGAAACGATCACGATCGCCGGTTTGGTCGTGTGCAAGCGCAGGAACCTCGGAGGTCCCAACTTTTTTGATCCTTCAGTGTTTGAGGATGGTGATTGGAACTTCAATGTCGATGCCGGGTTTAGTGTGCTGATGCCGCTAATTCCCGGACTGGATGCGAATGAGGTCCGCACCCGCGCTGCCCCCGGTTCCGGCCAACCCCAGGCATTTCGGGCCTTTCAAACAGAGGACCAGAGACAGGTTCTTCACACCGAGATCTCGTCCCGGATAGGTGATTGCTCTGTCGTTGGAGGAGCAGTAGGTTCGGTAGCTGGGCTGGTTGCCGGCGCGATCCTCTGTGGTGTATTGGGTTTGCTCACGCTTGGAGCCGGGCTGCTATTGTGTGGTTTGTTTATGCTAGCGGGTGCCTATTTAGGGGGACAGATAGGCGGCCTCATTGGCAGCCTTGTCGGGGAGATCTGGGATGAGATCAGCGACTTTGACGAACGCGGAGAAGTTGTCGAAGAAGGCGCCTGCATGTCGATGACCGGCACGTGGGTGACAGACAAATGGCATCAATGGAACGAGATCCACGATGTCGAAAGCGCCCAGATCATGGAAATTTGCGGGACGGCTCCGGCTGGCGCCGGCGTGATCTTGATGGCGGCAGTCGGCATTGGACGGCATCCAACGGGTCGTGATCCGTAAGAGGCGATATAATTCTTACGTTAGCGTGCGACACGAAGTCGCGTTTGTGACTGTGATGCTTGGGCAACCATGACATCACCTGATGTTCTGCCATCAGTATCCTACCCGGGTAAATAAAGCTCCGGGGACAATGTAACCTCCATCCCGCAAGGACGGCAGCCTAATCGTGAGAAGCGGCTGCGACTACTAGCATCACGGTGGTCGGGAACTAGGATTGAGTGACACAGGGCAACACATGTGAATCGCTGATAAACGTCGTTACCGAAAACAAGCCAAAGATGCTGACAGGCTTGGACCAAAAGGTAAGTGGCCAAGTTCAGGTGCTCCTAACTCACCTGACGCAGACGACGCGCCACCGGCGGAGAGGCGAGCCCTAACCCACTCTGGCATTCACGCGAAACGTGGTAAGCCCGTAGTTCTCCCAACCAGAGAGAGTTCTCTCTCGGGTGGGAAAGCAAGCCGCAAGGTAAGCCCAAGGAGCTGCGGGTATGGGAGGGTGGAGCAAGCGAATGCCGCTCTGTAATCGAGCGGATAGAGGTTGAGCCTCGGCAACATAACCTCGCCCGAAAGCGTGCTGACTTCCATCTGGTCTCTAATCACGAGAGAACTTGATTAACCGTCCTCAGGAGAGAATGCAGATGACAGCCGCAGTTCGCGCATGAACCTCGACCGACGACGATCCATCATCAAGGGAGATGGTCAGTGGCTGCTCTTCCCAAATCTTCAGGTAGCCATCCAGTTGTTGTTGGACATGCCGCACCTTTGTCAGTTGTGAAAGCCTTTGCAGCTCGGTCTTGTCCGACAACCACGCCTTGCCCGTCGCCAGAGCTCGCATCAAGTTCAAGCCCAATCCTAGCTGATAAACTCTTTCATTGAGGCCCTCCCTAAACGTTATATCCAGTTCCGACTCACGTCCTGCCCACTGCGCGTTCCAGCTCGCATAGCGCTGCCACAGGGCGGACTCCGCAGCAGGTGATCCACAATTTTCCGAGCATAGTTGCGGCGGTCATCGCAACTTGCGGATCGGGATCGTCAAGGCTCTTAATGCCGATCTCTTCGAGGAGCGGATCGTATTGAATTTCGGAGACGATCTGAAACAAGTCATGGTTGCAAGCTGAGAACTCTTCACCGCGAGCAGCGATGGCTTTCTCAATGCGCGGCCGGGCTGACACCGGGCTCACGCGCAAAATGTATGCGAGGATCGGGTTTTGAATGGCGCACCGATCTTGGGATCCAGCGTTTCGGTAATTTGCGGAAGGATCGCGTCGGTTGCGTAGCGTGCGATCAGTGATGCGAGGTTTGATTCACCATCCAGGTCATCGCTAGCCACGAAGTGCTCAGCCAATGCAAAGTCAACTTCGGGAAGCGTTTTATCCGGCAACAAGCCGAGGACACGCGCGCCAAATCGAGGACGCGGTCTGGTAATTTCCGTAATGATCGCCGGACGCGCGCCGGCCGGATCGAGTTCATACCAGCGTCGGTAATGCAGCGGCACTCAGTTGCAAGGAGTTGTTGGCGTTGGACTCCCTCATTTGCGGAAAATCACGATAGGACTGAGCATAGCGCTTCAGAATCGGAAGCAACGCCGGGTTTTTGATCTTGTCCCAACGGAAACTCAGCAAAGTGTTCTGTTCATTCAAGGGCAGTTGATCGAACATTGATACCAACTGGCCGGCCAGTTTTTCTGTTGTTTGCTGCGGCAGTGGATTCAGGTCCCAGGCCTGACTCACAGCAGTGCTGAGACTAATCGACAATGCTTTGCCGCGCTTGCTGGGCAAGGCTGCAAGCAGTTCTTCGAAGACCCTCTGTTGGGCGTCCCGCCAGTTAGCGTCAGGGGCGTTGGTATCGGAGTTAACGATGCGCAATGCATAAAGGAAGGTAGTGTCGATGGGGTGATCCGGATCAGCAAGCGCCTCTTCGAGAGCCGTTCGAGCGGCGGAACGCTCCGGCGAAGAGATCAGACCAAGCATGCAAATATGGTCGAGTCCACTGTCTTCGCCCCGCATGCGTTTGGCCATCTCCCGCGCCGCGTCCGGTGTGCCCAGAAAGCGAAGCGTTTCGACCGCCTGCCGACGCGAAGTCGCGTATTGCGCCCGCTGTTCTTTCAGCGGCGCCGACGCGTCCAGATTTACCACGGCGTCCTTAAAGATTCGCTTTTGCCAAACTGGATCTGCCGCGACGATCTTCAGCGTGAGCGCATTTGAACGTACTGTCACTGGCGAAGTTCCCGATGGACTCGATTGATCGCGCACTCCAACCCCGTTTCTGGAAATAATGAGCCGATACTCGCCTGGCTGAGTGAAGCGCACCCATTCCGTTGAGGTTGAGCTTGATTGTCCAAGGCGCTGAACTCAGAAACTGGAAGCTCGTTAGGCCGCCTCCAACCGAATTGTACGTAACCAATGGATCGACAGCGCCCTGTGCCGGCGATACAGTGAAGTGCTCGTATTCCATGCGCCCGCTGCGATCGTACTGGGCCATGTTAACCTGGTAACGATCTTTGACCGTGCTGCTGAAGCTGAGTTGCAGCGGAATGGTTTCGCCGATGCGGAACTCCCGCCGATCATTCGCAATCGATACTTTGAGGACAACGTTGGAGTCGACCGGAGGCGTGGATTGAGCGCAGGTATGCCCGACGGCCATACCAACAAGCAAGAGGGAAGTAAGGAGACGCATATTCTTACATTCGCAGAACGATTAAACATCAAAAACTTGTTAGGAAGCTAGCGGCGAGGCAAACCGGCAAAGACTCCTTAAGATACCAATCCAAATAATTTTCCAGAGCCTCACGGACAGGGCTTAGTCTCATTCGCATCCTCTTCTGTAATCATTCGCTTCCTCTTTTTGTATATTCGCATCCACTTCTAGAACTACTCACATGAGAAAGGGCGACATCGGCGGTTCCTCACTATCGTCGCGCACCACGACAGTACCGACGGCCGAGAGGCGCGTCAGAGCCGCTCGCAATACCGCTTTGTTGTTCGTCAGTTGCTGTAGGAAGCCGATCTGACCGGAGGTGGAGACCAGGGCCACCTGATCGTCCGGCGTCACCTCGTCCTCAATGGAGCGCAGCAACGTCTGACGAGTGCGCGTGAGGCTCTCGGGTGCGAGGTGTAAGTCGTCGACGAAGAAGAAGATCGTCCGGCCGCGCCCTTCGGCCCTCCTCGTCCGATTCTTTTCCGCCGGCAGGGGCATGCCGCGCGCGGTCGCGAGTTGAGCTTCCTCTCTCGGACTTCCGGCGTTGACGAGTTCGAAGAAAGAGACCGTCACCGGCTTTCCGCCAACGGTTACTTCGAACTGGTCGGGCTTCAGGTTATCCACGAAACGGCCTTGCTTGTCTAAGACGACAGCCTGAACCTGCATCAGGTTGGTGTTAATCCGCAGGACGTCATCCGGCTCTTTTGTCTGAGGGGTGTCTACCTGTTGCTGCCCGAAAGAAGGAAGAAGCGAGCCAGCAACGAGCAGATAGAAGGAAAGAATCAGTGCCCTGATGGGAATGGTGGAGGAGAACATTGACGTGCCTATTAATCTTGACCTCATGACGACTGCAGTCCTTGTGCACGCATCCTTTGAGTCGCCCGCCCGCATCGGTTTGCGGTATTTGGTGATAGGAGAACTAATCTTGCTGAAGCAGTACGCGAGCTTGCTCTGTTGATTCTAAATCTTTAGCCGCCGCGAGAATACCGAATAACCTCCGAACATAGCAGGACCTCTAATCTCTTTCGGTTGAATTCTAACTATAGGACTGTTAGTAGGACACCATAAATCCAGAAAACAATCAATTGCCGCGCAAAACATTAGAGAGTGACACCCAACCTTGTGCCTTGAGCACGTAATCTTTTGGCAGATGCGACTATTTCTGGCCACCAGTAGAGGAGTTGACCGAATTTAAAAATCAAACGTTTTGTTAGATGGTGAGCCTCGTCAGCGCTTCGGCCTTCGAAAAGATCATTTGGAGGTTCGCCTACCCCATGAAGGAGGGACTGACGTAAAAGATCTAGGTGCTTTAGAACGTCATCTGACCAGAAATCAGGAGCACCTTTACGACTAATGAGCTCTTCTTCCAGCAGGGTGATACTTATGCTTTTCATGTGCCAAAGACCGATCCGTACAAATTCATCAAAAGCACTTGAACTTGAATTGCCTAAATACATTAAATGCTTTCCTAATGCTCTTAATTTGTCTTCTGAACCTATCATTCCAAAAGGGAAGTTAAATGATTGTAAACATGCAAGAACTACATTGCATACACGATGCGTGGATGGTTTTTCCCATCTATCAGCCTGTGAGTAGTTTCTTTTTTGTGGCAGATGCATAACCGCCCACGGCAGGTAGCCTACATAACCGCGCTCGAAGCACAATTTCAATGTTCTTGCGAATAAACCATCCTCGTTTCGATACACTGGGAAAAAGGGAGGCAGAAGCGTACGGTTATCAAAGCCGATAGCATATGCCATACAGAGATCCCCACTGCTTATGGTTGTACGATTAACAACTCGTATAACCTCCCGGCTGGTGAAAGCGGAATTATAGGCAAGTATTGTTTTTGTCAAGCGTTCATAGGAATCACCTGTTAGCCTTAACTGCCCAATCGGAGACCACATTCCGGAGTCTCCGACGAGGCCGGTCATTGTTATCAGCACTTTACCGGAGCCTGATTGTAGCTCTCTCAAAAACTGAGGATTGGCCTGATCTAAACTCACCTCCGATGACTTGTCCCACGTCCCGATGCACATGCTTAGATCCTTCCCTAGCAGTTGCTCGTGAATACCGAGAATGTCCTTTTCTAGGACTGTCACTGATTCAAGCGCCGTCTTGCGCTCTGTGAAGAACCAGAAATCTGTGGGATCTATACGAGAACAAAATGCCAGGTTGTTGACAACAGCCTCGGGCGAGCTGGTAATACTACAAACCGTGTCATCGTCTGCGCTGAAGAACATATCACCGACTGTGTGCAGCAGAAGGGCGTTTCGATTGGCTCCGATTGTATGTCCGCAACTTTCAACATCGAACAGGGCGAAGTTCAGTACATCAGGCGGTAACCCGCCCTCCGCAATCAATTCCTCTGAGTACTTCTTCTTCTCCTCGAACCCAGCGTAAGCTATCTCAGTGCCATATTTAGCTTTCAGTAGCCGAAGCATTTGCCTGGTGTCTTCCCGGACTGATTGTTCCACAGAATCATCTACAACAACGAAATCATTTTCCCTTCCATGCTTCTTGCAATTCTCTATGTAACTGATCAAGCAACGGCTCAGACTATCGGGTCTATTGTGCGTTAATACTCCGATAGTGCTGATGCTCTCGTGAGCGTGATGGTAAGTGTCGAGCCGTTTACGCTGGGCAAGCAGATCGGCATCTGAAATCAGGAGTCCGGCCTCAACGAACTTTTGTAGCTCTTGTTTAATAGATTCAACATGCGATTGATGTACCTCCGACCTGAATTTGTGCTTGTAGGCGAAATCTCGGAAGCGTCCCAGCAGCCTAGCAACAGGGGCTAATAACATTCGCGTGGAAAGCTCGGATATCAGAAAGGCAGTCCTGTCCTGGCTTAGTTCAAACGCCAAGGAGATGTTCCAGGCGTGCTCGTCAAGGGTCCTGAACACATTGCAATGGTTCAACAGATCGGCGACATAAGCCGGGAGAAGGTTGGAGGTGCGATTTACGCGACAGTAAACAAGCGCTGACCCATTTCCGGCGGGAAAACTGATGACATCGGAGTGGCGGTAACGTTTAACCGGGGCTCTTGTAGCGGGTGCCTTGCTTGATACAGCAGCCGTCTCCAGCTGTTTAGCTATGCTATCCACGATATTGAGATCTTTCGATGTAGTAAGTGTAAGAAGGATCAAATGAACGAAATAATGACTCCTGTGTTTCGTTTAAGGTAGGCTAATCGCTCGGTTCCGAGAGGTCCGCTCGTCGCGGTTGAGCAAGTGAGACTCTTTTAGGTCCGTAGCGTCTCAACCTCGGAGTAGTACTCTAGGTCAAACAGGGTGTGGTAGTCAGTAAACTTTAACAGAGGTTCGCTACGTTCCGCCAAGTTTGTAAGACGTAGAACAAAACTGTCAAATGTCTCTATAGTCTCTTCGACATTGCTCATCAGCGCGATAATTGCGTTCGAAGCTGGTGTGGGCTCATTATTACCCGCTTGCCGGGAGAGTTCCATCTCCCTTCGCAAAGCTGTAAGCTCAAGTAGAACCAGCCTATAATGTCCAGGTATTCTCATGACCGCTTGAACATCATTCAGCGCCTCCTTAATATAAGACCACCGCCTGATATTTACCGCATCACATTCCTTGGTAATGGCTTCTAGATCCACTGGGCAGACACGTAATAGCGGAGCTGCCACGGAAAGGTCATGGTTAAATTCACGAGTCTGATCGATCAGACAGTCAACCCATGATGACAATTCACTGATGTTGCTCACGTTACTTTGTAGCTGCAGTTGATGTAATTTACTTTTAATCTTAGCCCCGCATCTTTCTAAATGCTTTAAAAGTTCATGCCATTCGGTAAGTTTTCGGGCTTTACCCCCAGTCTCATGTGCCAGTATCGAACAATATTCGATATCTTGCCGGATTTCTTTGAGGATTGTTGCTTGCTCCTGAAGCAGTGCTACCCACTCTGTTACAGATACATGCTTTTCTCTGCGTACCAACTTAAGTGTGACTCTGTTAGCCTCCTGCTTTATTAAAAAGGTTGTGTCAAGTAGGCCCTGCAGTACGCGCTCCCCTAAGAGAGGTTGTTCTACGATCTCACTAACCAATGGTTTAAATGAATTCAGATATGCAGAAAGATTGCCAATTTCTAGATAGAGAAATAGTGGTTCTGCGCTGTCTCTCGACTTACTTCCACCTTGTTTGATAGAGGAACTGGAAGATTGTTGGTGCGTTTCAAGTATTGACAATGTCAATCCAATTCTTTTCCCTAAATCCAGTATTCCTACGGCACCGAGATCTCGTGCCGCCGTTGTCCAAAGTAAATGCCGTGCTAATCGCTTGGGGGATAACGGTTCGCCAAAGGTCGATTCGCCTTTATCAGTCGTTCTTGAGAGTTGATGTTTATGATCATCCGTAAGCGAGGTCCAAACCCGGCGGGCGCGAAGTCGGAAGGCTCGTTCCGTTTGCCTCTTTTGAAGGACTGATTGCTCCTCCTGTTTGCTGGTTAAGCAGAACGCAATGAGGGGTGACAGTAACCAGAATATTAGGCAAGGCGCGGCCACCTTCAGGGCCCCTGGCCTAATTATGTGAACGAGTACGCTACACGCTAAAGCTATCAACAATGCCGGCCACACGAAACGAAAGACGTTATGGACTGTGTTGTTACCCTCCGTTTCAGTCTGCGCTGTAGTAGTCCAATCAAGTAAATTTTTCCGAGAGACGTAGACGCGGTAGATGGTCCGCGAAATCGCGTCTATAACGATATAAGCCCCTTGCGCGAGAAAGATAATCGAGAATAAGATCGTTTTGATTGCCCCATATGTGACTCTGGCATTTAGCTTAAAGTCGTGCCATGATGTTACATGGTTGCCAACCGGCGAGAGACCACGCGGCTGTTTTAAGTATCTCAAGACAACCATAAGAAACATGGAAAGCGCGAAGTACAGTAATGCGCATAGCGTCCAAAAAGCAGAAGAGCCCGGGAGCACTATCCACGATGCGAGGAGCCACAGCAGTATCGTTGGTAACAAAAGAGATTGCCACAGAAGGTTCATTATTCTCCAGCGTGAAAAGGACGGAAGGACATTTGGTACCACAGCCCCATGCTCATCTGGTACGTGAGGAAAGATCCACGGAAGAAGCTGCCAGTCGCCTCGTGTCCAACGATGCAATGTTTTCAGACCAGCCATATAATCAAGCGATTGGCCTTCAGAGAGTAAGATATCTGTGGCTTGAGCGGCGTGCGCATGGAGCCCTTCGTATATATCATGACTCAAAATGGAGTTGTCCGGGATACGTCCTTTCAGCGCACCCTCAAACGCATCCACGTCATATAACCCTTTTCCGATGTAAACACCTTCCCCGAAAAGGTCCTGGTAAAGATCAAAAATAGCTGTTCCGTGGGAATCATTGTTTGCAAGAATGGAAATAATCTTAGGGAGTTTTGAGCGTTCCGCTTTTGAATTAGCGAAGAATATGCGAGGTTGGATGACTCCGTACCCACGGTCGATACGACCTGAAGAGGTATCTATTTGTGGCTGGTTCAGCGGGTGATGAATTGTTCCAACAAGTCTGCGCGCTGCATCGCGAAGTAACTCGGTATCAGAATCAAGCGTAAGCACATAACGCGTCCGGGCAAGCAAATCGGCATCGGCGGTGCAAGTGATGAAGCTCGTATCGCGTGCGCCTCGCAAAAGGCGATTAAACTCATGAAGCTTACCTCGCTTCCTCTCCCAGCCTATCCATGCCCTTTGGCTCGGGTTCCATTGACGTCTACGGTGGAATAAATGAAATCGATCCCTAGGCCCTCCCCGGTACCATTCATTCAGCTGCTTTATGCCCGAGGTTGCTTCATGCAGCAAAGTCTCGTCACTTGGCATAAGTTCTTGTGGCGCATCGCTCCAGTCTCCCAGCAAGGCAAAATAGATATTCCGATCTTGAGTAGCGAGATAGTGAGTTTCAAGTCTTTCGATCAGTTGTTCGACGGTAGCTTTCGACGATAGTATCGCCGGAATCACGACCATCGTTTGTGCCTCTTCGACAACTCCACGAGAAAAATCCATCTTGGGCAGCAGGGATGGCTCAACTATCGGGCTCAGGTGCAACGCCTGGACCGCGATACTAGTTGCCGGCACAAGGAGAAGAACTGTTAACCACGCGAGAGTCAGAAGAGATGCGCCTGCGTGGACTGCGTATGTGAGAGGCACAGCTTGTACAGTTGATGCGATAAGGAATAATAATGTGAAATAATAGGCGGTCGAATGCCACCTTATAGCGCGAGTGATGCGCTCTCTCCAAATTGGAGAGTACTCTACGCTTTGCTCAAGCTCATGCCGTCCTTCGCCTACTAGATAATAACCAACATGAGCGCGCCTTTGGTCGTTTGGAAATATTCGTTTTACTTCTGAGGCAGCTTCGACTGTATGCCGAGCTATATCAACCTCTGTTAGTTTTGTTCGTTTGGCAATCCGTTGGATAACTAGACGGTAGTGGTCAAGAGTCTCCTTATCCATTAAGGAATAAACACCTGTGGGGTCTTGTCGAAGTGTCAGATCGACAAGGCTAAGAGAGTTGAATAAGGCCCGCCAGTCAATATTTGGGAGGAGATGTAGGCTAGAAATTATATCTTCAACAGTATGCCCCAACATGTTTTGGCTCTCTTGATCGAGGTGGAAATCATTTTTAATACCGATTTGTTGATACGAGAGTCTTTCACCAGAAAGGCTTGACTCAGCAGCAGGGCTGCTTTTTAGTTTTGGGGGCAGCCGATTCACAAACTGAGGAAGGATAGCATTGCTAATTTTTACCTGGCTATCTAGATTACCGCAAATAACCGTACACAGATGCTCGATTAGTGCGAACCGAAGGGCAAGTTGAAGTGTTCGTAATTCACGAATCAAGAGCAGAGCCGTCCGTTGATAAGCTTGAACGAAACGCTGAATAGCTTCTTCATCAAAACAACTATTAGTAAAGGCAGTTAGGGTCAATGCTATTCCAAATATACGCGGAAGGCCGGCAAGTGATCCGCCACATAGGCTCGGTAGCTCTCGTAAATCAGGCCGCCTAAGAGCTTCAGAAATCATCTGCAGATGCTCTTCTATGAAGTCGTAGTTGTTCAGCAAACATTCTGCATATTGCGGAGTTGTCAAAGTGCCAACTCCCGTAATTTGCATAACATTGCAAGCCCTCTGCAGAATGTGGCAATTTTCCTTATGGCGTTTAATAAGCAATTTGCGAAGAGGGGGAGTAATGGATAACTTGTGCCCTTTAGCGATAACAGTCGCATGTGACTCTAGTTGTTCGGCACTGAATAGCTTTTGTTGTAAAGGCACGCGCTCTTTAGTATTACTCACGTTCTGTGCCGCACCCTTTAGATCAGTACTGGGAATCAAGAGGTACCCTCCATCATAAGATTTTAACCAAGTGGTTTGGACTGTTCCCCTGGTCTGAAACCATATGGTGATTACTTGTTGTCCGATGAATTTCGACTTTATACAGTCGTGGTATTTGAAGGCCAAACTCAGGAAAGGTAGGCTGTTGATTTTTGGTCATGGCGAAATACTCAACCGGCTGCTCAATAATCCCGAAGCCTGCTCGGTGGGTTGCAGAAGTCCGGCCCCTAGTCGATCCCTTGCTTTCACTCGCCTCGCCCGTGGTCATCTGGCAAACATACGGCAGTCTATACACGCATCCCGCTACTTCTGATGTTGAGTCGTGTGCGGGCGCTTCGGGCGAGAGAGCCGGATCGGGCCGACCGAGCCAAGACCCGAGTCTTCTGTGTAATGCTCATCGGGCTTTCCCTTGTCTGGTGATGCAGTGCGCACCGCGACTTGGCATCTTGGTGGCCACACCGTGCCCAGACCAGCATCAGCGTGGTTGCGAGCACCCGATTCGCCATCGCTATGGAGGTTGTCCGTTTTTTCCTTGGAAGTTGCGGGCTGTCCAAGATTGATAGTGTACGCAGCCTGAACTTGCTGCGCTAGGTGCTTTCTGCAAACCGTAAGCATCAGCAGTAAGCAGGGCCGCATCTCTTTGGCCTTTGATGCGTCGAAAGCGGCTCACAACTTTGCGTAAAGCTGAAGCGACCTAGCGTTGTAAGTGATCGCCTGCGTGCCAATGCTTCACGCGAGCAATACTCCTAAACGCCAGAGAAAACCGATTCGATAATATTGGTGTTCGACAACGAGCGCCGCAGCGACTCGGGCAGACCGAACCGATGCACGGGCTCAGCTGTTCAGCGTCAATCTTTTCTCTGCGCGACAATTATGATTCCCGTTCACTCCCGTTCCACTGCTCAAGCTAAGAGCCTGAGTTCTTGCGCCCGCGCGACCGATGACACGTCAGATCAAATACTCTGATGCCAGAGTCTGTCGAACTGGTAGCCATGCTTGAGTCCTTTGCGCCCGCTAGGAATGTGATTATTATTCGCTTTCATCGTTAGAAAGAGATCCTAAAATCGCCGAACCCTGATCTCAGACTATCGACCGCGTGCGGCGACCAGCGGGTTGGCTTTGTCCTCGAACCCCACGGGACACAGATGTCCGGGTAGAGCCGGTGGAGGTCAAGATCAGCGCGTGTATTTGAGCGCGTCGGAAACTATCTGCCTAATCATTTCCTGACGTGCACGTGGATCTGGGTGCGTGCCAGGCCACTTATCCATTACGACGCCTTTATTGTCGATGAGGAGATGGGATGGAACCACCATACCGTTAAGCGATTTTATCGGTGGAGTTTTGTCAGTAGTCCAAATAAAGATCTTCGAGCCAAGCTCAAGAGAATTAGCATAGTCAAAGTATTGTGGCGAGTTCGCGGCTTTAGTGAACATCATAATGAAGTATCCTATGCCGGTAGCTGCGATCTGATCGTGCACTCCGCGCAACTGGTCCATTGCTCCCTTGCATGCCTCGCAATGAGGATCTACCACAACAACCATGAAAACGGGGGTGCCTCGAACTGCATCAGCAAGAGTGCTGCCATCTGCTCCTTTGAATGAGCCTAAGTCAACAGTCTCACCAATTCGTGGACCGTCATCATCATTCTTTCGGGCGTTGAAGTCATAGGTTTCTCGCGCCGGGAAACTCCTAATCCATCGCGCACTCAGCCCGGAGACCAAGAGACTAAAAGCAAAAAAAGCCAAGCATTGAAGGAGGAGGACTTTTTTGAACTCTAACCAATGAAGAACACGACTAATCATTCGGAGTCTTCTTTTCTGTAATCGTAGCCTTCTTTGCAGTGTTTCGGCGTTGCTCTAGGGTGCCCTTCAGTAAGTTCAGCCTCATGCCGAAACGCACATCAGCCGGCTGGATTGATCCCAGGGCGTATCTGACTCCGAACTCGTCTGCTTCGAGAAGAGATGGAGGAAGTTTGTAAGCGCGGAGAACAATTTCGTTGGATAGAACAAACCTGAAACTTTGATCCGAAGCGCAGTCTTCGCTCCTTTCTTGCTTTCTGCGATTAACTGCTGAAATGGCTTGGCTAAGGGCGCCCGGGGCAGCGGACGGAGATAGTTTAGCGTACAGTTGAACCAGAGTAAGATACCAAACCATCTGTTGTGAAACGGTCGCTTTCTCAAGTTCTTTTCTACCGGCTTCAAGTAACTCCAGTACCTTTATAGGATCGATCCCGGCTGCACAGTTCATTGCCAAGGATATGTGGACGAAGCCCCTCAGGTTTGACGGCGTTGCTTCGGTAACCTTTATAAGAGAGGATTGATTACCACTCTTGAGATACACACAGGCCGATGAAGAGGCATAAGACCAGCGCCGACTCCACCAACTATCGTCAAGTCGTTGCCGGCCCTCGTCATTGATGGAATCGAGAATACTTACGGATCGGTCAAAATCCTTCTCTCTGGCTGCCTGCTCCGCAGCTTTTACGAGGTAAAGATCACGTTCATTGTGGTCCCTTGCCTCGTTAGCAGCATTCAGAAGATCCTCAATAGTTTCGGCTGGTTTAGTTACCTGTGTTTTATCGGCAATCGAGTCCTTGTCGGGCTGTCCCGACTCCTGGGAGCGGGAACGCTGACATAAGGCGAGTTTCGACCGGACCCTTTGAGTCTGGTCTGGGAGATGCAAGTCGAAAGATGGAAGTAAAGGCGCGACGATCGATGCCAGATTACAGACAGCAGCCTCGTCAAATGGCGCCCCGGTTGGTCGCAAGATGGCCTCAGCCGTAGCACTCAGCACATCTTTTCGGTAGCTGTCCGCTGAGAATGGTCCTTGAAAGACAGCTGTGATGAGGATGCTAAAGAGATTAAACTCAGGTGCGATTCTTGCAATTCTAAGCGCTTCACGAAAAAGGGCGTCACCTGCTACCTGATCACGAGCACGCAGCCTCCAAAGGAGAATCCCAAGGCGAATAGAAACCCCTAACCGAAGAGAGTCTTTGCCAAGTTTTTCTGCAGCGCGGGGATCGCTACTGAGAACGGCGAGTGCCGCATCAGCCAATGCTGTAGCGTTTTCCCCTCGCTGGTCAATATCCTGCTTGTCGGTGCTTTCCTTGATAATGGACATCAGTCGCTTGCTCAGTCCTCTGTCTCTGACAACGATAATGCTCAACAACGTTCGCGTGGTTGCGAGCCGACAGGCACTCGCGGTCTTGTCTTCACCCGGTGAAGCTTCCAGTATTTCCACGCCCTTAAGAAACCAACTACGCGCTTTCTCGGGATCATCATGCCACCAGATCTCGCCCAGTTTTCCCCAGACCAGCGCACGGTCATAACTGTCCAATCGGACAGTATCGTTAAGAAGATCGTTCGTAAGTGACTGTGCGCGAATAAGCCACGGGTCTTTAGGCAGACTTTCCTCCTGCGCGGCAGATAACGCAGGGAAAGACAAGACTAATAAGGCGCAAAGACAAATGAAAGACGGAAACTGCGCGACTCTAATGAGGCTTGAGCACAAACCTATCTCCTTTGCGAATTTCTTAATTGTCCAGTACTGTCTTTCGTAAATGCCGTCGCGACCTGCAGACAGAATACGCGAAATAACGCCGCCGGGTCAGCAGCTGCACGCCTCAAGGGGCGGACAACTGCAGCCTGCTGGTCCAGATACGCGATAGTCACATACCCAGACATAGCCGTTGTACAGTTTGCACCCAGAAGCTGAGCATGTACAGTTACCCTGCTGTATGTACGGTATGGGGCAATTCCAACCATAAGCTTTCACACGAATGGTGGAAACAAAAACGCCAACTATGGCGCCAAGAAGGCTGGAAATCAGAATCGCAGAATTAGC
Source organism: Acidobacteriota bacterium (assembly GCA_030859905.1). Lineage (GTDB taxonomy): Bacteria > Acidobacteriota > Blastocatellia > Pyrinomonadales > Pyrinomonadaceae > PSRF01. The sequence goes on along the minus strand of JALZJF010000107.1, from coordinate 6,565 downwards.
GACTCTTCTAGCTGTTCTCCGCATCGTTGCTCTCCTTTTGTAAGAGTGGTACGAGCTGCAACCGAGATTGCGCACACGTCAACTGGGTGATCACCATAACGAAGTACAAAACCCCTTTGATGGTGGGCAGAGAAGAGTGGGGGAACCTCGTGCTCCACCCGTTGGGAAAAATGTCGTCTACGATGTCGGGGTGTGTATCAGTCCGGTCACGAGAAGTGGCAAGGAGAAATACGGAGCGCGTATAACACAACTAATGCCGACTGTCAATTTCCGATTTGATTTCCGATTTGATTTGACACGGGAGATTAGTACCGGCCAACCGTTTGCGAGCGGGCGTCACCCGCTTGTGTTACTGACAGTTCGACTCACTGAAGGAGCGCTTATGAGAACCCAACGATTTGCACTTACGCTGATACTCTCAGCAGCCTGTTTTGTGGCAGCGTGCCAGCCGCAGGATTCAACTTCGCCAAATAGCAGCTCCGCTACGGCGGCCCTAACCGAGAGCCCGTCTCCGACCCAAGATTCCGTCAATCATATTTTTGTAGTCACCGAGGAACAACTGCGCAAGGCCTTCAACGATTATGAGGCCAAAGGTGAGGAGAATCAGGATGTAAGCATTGGCGAGAAGCGAGCGGTAGACATCTCTGTACCAAGTCCACATGGAACCGAGTCCTTGAAGCTCTCGATCATGTTCTTGCCGCCCCTGGAGCAGGCTAGGCATAAAGGCTACGAGTTCGGTTTGGTGGGCCAAGTCGAAAACTCGGGAGGACCGTAAAGCCTTTGAGGATTTATCAGTCAAAACCATTATGTCGAAAAGCGGAGAGGTCAAGTTCAACGTATGGTTAGACGAGCCGAAGGACGATAATGCAACGATACCGACCATCTCCTACCACCTCTTGGGCAAAGATGGTCAAAGCGTGAGTCCGACAACGGAGCCTAACTCCTACTTGTTTTCGGGGAAAGATATTTATCGGTGACGTGGCACTGGCTCAGGACGGGCAATCGTTAATCCGAAGAACCAAGCTGGGCGGAAGCTTCGTGCGCACAGGCCTGCCGGAGCCATTGGCTTCGGCAACTTACAACGCGGCGAATCGAATTATCCAGCATCCGAGCCAGACATTTACTTATGATGCTAACGGGAACCTTACTGGGGATGGAGCAAACACCTATACCTGGGATGCGCGTAACCAGTTGGTCTCAATCACTGGGAGTGTAAACGCCAGTTTCCAGTATGATGTATTTGGCAGGCGCGTTAACAAAAACGTGAACGGAAATTCTACCAAATTCCTGTATGACGGCGACAACGTAGTTCAAGAGATCTCAGGCACAACACCGGTGCCGAATGTGCTGACCGGCGGGATCGATCAGATATTCAACCGTACCGATACAGACGGAAGTAAATCATTCCTCACGGATGGACTGGGATCGATTATTGCGCTAACAGATTCGGGCGGTGCACTGACGACGGAATACACTTAAGAGCCTTTTGGCAACACCACGAAAACCGGGTCGGTTAGCAACAACGCGAACCAATTCACTTCGCGCGAAAACGACAACATAGGATTATACAATTACCGCGCACGCTATTACTCTCCTAAACTGCAACGGTTTATTAGTGAGGATCCTGTAGGACTCGGTGGCGGAGACACAAACTTTTATGCCTACACGGGCAATGACCCAATTAATTTCATAGACTCTCGGACACCAAATGATTGGAGTTACTGGTGGGGTCTCAGGTGCGGGAGGGGCGGGGCGCTTAGTGCCGGTGGAACTGCGTTGGGTGGCACCGAAAGGATTTTCTTTGTATTGGCACTGGAAGAGCAGGTCAGGGAGGTGCGGTAGGCCTTGTTTTAGTAATGAAACACGAGAACTAATCCCCAAGATGAGCAGAGCTAATCCGCTGTGGGCAGCACCGAGGATTCATGGCGAGTTGCTGAAACTAGGTATCCAGATCGCAAACGACGGTGGCGAAGTATATGGTATATCAACGCCTACCGCCTTCACAGAGTTGGCGCACATTCCTCGCGAACCACGTTCACCAGATAGTGGCAACAGACTTTCTGGTAGTAAGGACCGTGAGCTTTCGCTTGTTATTTGTATTCGAGGTGGTAGCCCATCACCGGCGTCACGCCATTCACTTCAACGTGACGGCGCAACCGACTGCCGAATGGACGGCCCGGCAAATCGCCGAAGCGTTTCCGTGGGATAGCGCTCCACGTTATTTGTTGCATGATCGTGATTGTATTTATGGAGCAAAATTCCATCAGCGACTAGATGAAATGGGAATCCGCGAAGTGTGACGGCACCGAGATCGCCATGGTAGAACGCGTACGCTGAGCGTTTCATCGACACGCTACGCAGGGAGTGCCGGGACCATGTGATCATTTTCAATGAATCTTCTCTGAAGCTCATTCTTAAAGCTTACTTGGAATACTACGAACACTCGCGCACCCATCTGTCTTTGGAGAAAGACGCACCGGCCTCACGAGGCATTCAGGCTCCCGGGTTGGGTAGAGTGATTGAGCTGCCTCAAGTGGGTGGGGTTGCATCACCGCTAAGCCTAGTGAAAACCTCATCCACGGTGTAATGATTGAAGTTAACAATGCGGGGCTATCTCTTGTCCCAACTCGCAATTCAATCGAATATTAGACTTTCTCACCTTGCGATTCTCATTAAAGCTCCTCTAGCCGCTTTTGTTGAGTTTTTTAGTTTCAGGAACGATTACGCTCTCGGCGAGGCGGTGTGAAATACCTTGACACCGTAGGGCTCAGAAGTTTAAATCCGCCCGCTGACCTATCTATTCTGAGCAGGTTAACTGAGCAGCTGTTGATAAATAAGTGTGGCTGATGGGTTGGCAGGCTTCATGCAAGTGTTATGCGCTTGGAGTGGATGAATTCCAAGTGCGGCGTATATGCGCGTATGCGTCATAAGCCAGAGCAGATAGAAAGCGATTCTTAACCGCTTGGGCTTTTGCTTGAAACGCTATCTCGTCCAGTTTCGCGTGCGCGATTCTTGTGAGATGGGCCGCGATAAAAGCGGATTGAAACCTAAACTTCAATCGTAGTAATCGCGCGACTGAATAACCAGCCGACCGAATTGAGTCTCGCGAAAGGGAGATTGCAGCACAAGAAATCCTCATCGGACCCGCTTGCCTTGCTTCGCTGCGAGCTTCGACAAGATGATGTAAGAAGATGATGTAAAGATGATGTAATTATGTAAGTGGACCTAGTCCGACCAGGCAAGACTTTGACGGCTGCCGGTTCGGTAAATATTGGTTTATTTGACTTGGTGAGACCTGGTTGAAGGCAGTTTTGGGGATTTTAAGTCCGTTCGAACGCATCTTACCTGATCTGACGAAATGATATGAACCAATATTTACCGGACTGGCAGCCGTCAAAGTCACGCTTCGTCCGGTTACGTCTTGAGACAGACTGTCGTCATCTTAGCGTCATCTGATGATGACGCGAGCAGCTCAAGCATAGACGCTCGCCCTTCGTTACTGTCAAACCCAAGGTCCTAGTGTTTGCGGTCTCTCGGCGGAAACGGATCAATTCCGTAGCGTCGCGGTCGCGGATCGTCCCGTCTGGTCGGTGTATGATGACAATCAGATCGCTGGTAATCGCGCTCTGTAACGGCGGCATTGGATAGATGCAAATATTTACGATTAGCGACCCTAATGATCGAGAGAATCCGCTTATTGATATCTCAGGGGATTCACTCATTTATCACGGTACTTCCTCAGTCTTTTCCCAAAGGATCGAAGAACAAGGTTTTAGTTTCGGCGGTTTCAAAGCAACATGCGGAGCAGAAATAATAAGTATTGTTGCTGCCTGCGAAAAGCTTTATTTCAAGCCCGACGGGTTTGCGGCAGCCTCGGGATTCTCTCAAAAGAACTGTGTTTATTTTAGCGTGCATTTTCACTCGGCGCGGGCCTATGCTTTGAATACCGGCGGTGAGCGAATGGACGGGGCAATCCGCGCTGCAAGTGCTTTTGTCGCGTTTGCAAATAATAGAGACCATATTGCCCGCCAAGCAGCGCATTGGGAAGCTGTTTTGAATCAGCACGGACCGCACGCACCTACGGAGCGAGCGTTGTTTAATCTTAGAAATAGCGAACTCGTTCGCAGGCTTGCAGAGGAAGTCGAGATTTCACGCTCCGTTTTGAGGAACGCGCTTACTAATGGGAAGCCGGTGGTTTATGCTGTGAGCGCTGATGAAGCTTGGATCCGCGAATTAAGTACCAACGCCATCGGAGATTGGAACAAGGAGCCTTTCGGCGGAATTAAGCTAACCGATGTGCCGGCTAATCGGATTGTGGCGCGAATCGACTATCCAAACGGGATATCTCCCGACAGCGAATAGCCAGTTCTTACAGAATTGAGAATATGGCTACAAAATGAATACTTCAGTAGGGGCAATTAGCTTTATTAAAGGCGTTCCAGAGTCCTCGCCCGAGGGATCAATTATCAAGCCACCAATTATTCGGAGTCGTTTGCCAGCGTCCATCGAGGCGACGAGATATTGGTATTCGTGTGGAATACGAATGAGCGCTGGCTGACCGGGCGAAACGAATCGGCTGATCGTTAACCTTGCGCCCCATAGTGTGGGACTCTGTCTTTCCATTATCTCAACTTCAACGTCGGTTAATATATCCTCGCGACGGAAGCATTCCTGCGATTGCGTTAATTGACTCTGATTAGTTTCTAACCAGTATTCGTCGCACAATTGTCGCACGCCACAAAAAGAGCAATTCTCGACATTGGGAATAGCTTGTGGTGGCGATAATTGAATCGCGTCTAGCGCTTGTTTTGTGCGTGAGATCAATCTCCTCTCAAGGTGGTCGAGTTCCCCTCGGGGGTCACCCAAAACCGGCCATACGTGGTCACCTCAAAACCGGCCAATGAGAAGTAGTCGCCAGGGACGTTGACGTCGCCAGGAAGCCTTGTAGCCTCCGGCGGCATGAGCAACGTATTGAGCGACGAAAAGAAACAACAAATCATAGCACTGGGACGGCTGGGATGGTCGTTGCGGCGGATTGAGCAAGCCACTGGTGTGCGGCGAGAGACAGCCGGCGCTTACCTCAAGGCGGTCGGGATCTATGTGCGGCCCCGGGGAGGCTGGGGGCGTCGGTCAGCGGCAAAACCGGCCAACGAGGTGACCACCGACTCTGCCCCTGCAAAACCGGCCAATGAGGCGACCCCTGACCCAGACTTTCCAAAACCGGCCAATGAGGTGACCACCGACTGCGGCGCGCCAGATCTTCCCTGTGAGCCGACCCCGTACTCTCATGGCAAGCGGTCAGTCAGCAACTGTGAGCCGTACCGCGAAGTCATCGAGTTGGGCCTGAACCGTGGTCGCAATGCGATGGCGATCTGGCAGGACCTGGTGACCGAGCACGGCTTTGAGCGGAGCTACCAGAGCGTCAAGCGCTTCGTCAACAAACTCCGCCCCGTCGAGCTACTCCAGGCGCGGCCAGTGATCGTCACCGCTCCTGGCGAAGAAGCACAAGTCGACTACGGTACTGGCCCGATGGTACGTGATCCGCAAAGCGGCAAGTACCGCCGCACGCGGCTGTTCGTGCTGACGCTCGGCTATAGTCGCAAGTCGGTTCGCTTGCTGGTCTTTCGTTCCAGCTCGCGCGTCTGGGCCGAGCTCCACGAGAAAGCGTTTCGCCGATTGGGTGGGAGCGTGCGCGTGGTGGTGCTCGACAATCTGCGCGAAGGCGTGCTCACTCCTGACATTTACGATCCCACGCTCAACCCGCTCTATCGCGATCTACTGGCCCACTACGGCGTGGTCGCCATGCCCTGCCGAGTGAGAGATCCAAATCGAAAAGGTAAGGTTGAAGCCGGCGTCGGCCATGCCCAGAAAACACCGCTCAAAGGACAACGGTTTGAGGGTCTGGAGGAAGCGCAGGCTTACCTGGATCATTGGGAGGCGCGTTGGGCCGATACGCGCATCCACGGCACTACTAAACGGCAGGTGGCCGCCATGTTTGCTGAAGAGAAACCACACTTGCTGCCGCTGCCATTGGAACCTTTCCGCGGTTATCAATACGGCGAACGCGCCGTGCATCTGGATGGTTGTGTGGAAGTCGAGGCCGCTTACTACGGTGCGCCACCCGGCTGGATTGGGCGGCGAGTTCAGGTGCAGTGGGACGGGCTGCAGGTACGTTTGATTGACCCCAGAACCGGGCAACTGCTACGCGAGCATCTGCGCCAGAAACGAGGCTGGCATCGCATCAAAGAAGAGGACCGACCGCCGCGGACGCCCTTATCTACCAACCAGTTACTGATACGCGCCGGTCACGCTGGCGCAAACATCGGCACCCTCTGCCGGGCTATCCATGCGCGCCAGGGGCAGGTGGGGGTACGTCGCGTCCTGGGCGTGCTTTCCCTGGCTAAGAAGTTCGGTGCGGCCGTGGTTGATGAGGCCTGCGCGGCGGCTCTGGAAATGGGCGTGCACGAGTACCACTTTGTGCGGCGCTATCTCGAGCGGCAACCGCCACTCCCACTCAGCTTGCACCAGGTCAATCCACTGATCCGCGAACTCGTGCAATACCGCG
>JALZJF010000085.1 GCA_030859905.1 Acidobacteriota bacterium | reverse complement strand
GGCGCCCACGGAGGGACGCCCCTACATTCAACGATCATCTCCAAAAGAACAGGAGCAGAAACAAGTAAATCCACAAACCGTCCATAAAATGCCAGTAGAGTGTCACAGCATCGGCGACCGCGTGCCGCTTTTCCTGAGCTTGCTCGTCGAGCCCGGTCCTGCGAGTGCGCAACAGCAGGTAAAAGAGGGCTATGAGACCGCCCAGCAAGTGAACCCCGTGTGTAGCAGTCAAAAGATAGAAGAAGGAGCTGTGCGGGCTGCTGGCGACGTAAACGCCTTGGCGCACCAGTTGGCGCCATGCGAGCAACTGCGATCCGACAAAGGCGACACCCAGAGCGGTGGTCACCAGCAGCCAACGATTGTAAGAACCTTCTACCGCTGCTTTGAGGTTCCGTCTCGCAACTTCGAGCGCGCCGCTGCTGGCAATAATAAGTGCGGTGCTTAGCAGTAGAATGTGCGGCATTGCGATGGGCCGCCAGTCGTTACTGGAAGCAGCGCGCACGATGTAAGCGCTCGTCAGCGCTGTAAACATCATCAAGATCGCCGCTAGGGCAACCCACATGCCGATCCGGTAACGGTTAGCTGACGACTCAAACTGGGAGAAATGTCCGTCGTGCCCGTTGCGTTTGCGCGCGCCCCCACCATTCCCGCCGGGAAATTTTGGTCCCCCACCGAGGCTCTTGCCTTTCCTGGTGATCGACTTAGTGCCGGTGACCGTCGTGGCCATTCCCACTGGTTCCCTCCCTCCCTGATCCGACCGCTTGTTGAATCACTTCAGGTTCTGTCTGCATCACAAAATCATTCGCAGCTCCGGGCACCGCAAACTCGTAGGGGCCCCGGTAAACTACCGGCAGGTGGCCGGCAAAGTTGTCATGTGGCGGAGGCGAAGCCGTAGTCCACTCGAGCGTGGTCGCATCCCAGGGATTGTCGCTGGCCCTCTTGCCCTTGAAGATGCTCCAGATCAAATTAAAGTAGAACACGATCTGGACCAACACGGTGGTGATGGCCGCAATTGTTACTAACACCACCAGCGGATGAAGGGTCTTGAGATATTCATACTCCGTAAACTGCGCGAACCGCCTTGGCATACCTACTATTCCCATCGTGTGCATGGGGACGAAGATGCAATAGACGCCGATGAAGGTTATCCAGAAGTGAAACTTCCCCAAACTCTCATTCATGAGACGTCCGAACATCTTTGGGAACCAGAAGTAAGTTGCCGCGAACATGCCGAAGATCGAAGCCACCCCCATTACCAGGTGGAAGTGCGCGGTCACGAAATAGGTGTCGTGCATCGGGAGATCTAGAGATGTTTGCCCCAGCACCAGGCCGGTGATTCCTCCAGCTACGAACAGCGAAACGAACCCAATTGCGAACAGCATGGCGGTTGTGAAACGGATTCTGGCGCCCCAGAGCGTTCCCAGCCAGTTAAACGTCTTGACCGCGGAGGGCACGCCTATCGCCAACGTCAGTATCGAGAAAGTCATTGCCGTATAGGGGCTCATACCACTGATGAACATATGGTGGCCCCAAACAAAGAATCCTAGCAGCCCGATGGCAAAAATTGCGAAGACCATTGCCCGGTAACCAAAGACGGGCTTGCGAGCGAAGGTCGCCAGGATGTGCGAAGTGGCGCCCATGCCCGGCAGGATCGCGATATAGACCTCAGGGTGCCCAAAGAACCAGAAAAGATGCTGCCAGAGAATTGGCGAGCCGCCGGTATGGAGTGGGAACCTTTCGTCTGTGCCTGAGAGGATGCCGCTGAGATACAGCCCACCAGGAATAAAGAAGCTCGTACCAGCTACCCGGTCGAGCAGTAAAAGAACGCCGCCGCCCAGCAGCACTGGGAATGAGAGCAACGCCAACACTGCCGTGGTAAACCACGCCCAGCACGTCAGAGGCATGCGCATTAAGGACATTCCGCGCGTGCGCATGTTGAGCAGCGTGGTAATAAAATTAAGCGCGCCCAGCAAGGAACCAACGCAAAAAATTGCAATACTGATGATCCACAAGTTCATGCCCATGCCTTGTCCGGGCCCAGCGTTCGGTAAGGCGCTAAGCGGCGCGTAACCCGTCCATCCCCCGATTGGTCCTACTGTGGAATCCGCGCCGGAGAAGAAAATTGCAGAAAGGATGACGATGAATCCGACCAGCGTGACCCAAAACGAAAGCATATTCAGCACCGGGAAAGCCATATCTTCGGCGCCGATTTGAATGGGGAGAAAATAGTTGCCAAAGCCGCCCTGCGGCGCCGTAGTCAGCACGAAGAAGACCATGATAGTTCCGTGCATCGTTACCAGCGACAAGTAGAACTCAGGAGTCATCATGCCGTCCGGAGCGCCACCCGGAAACAACGTGCCGAGAATGGGCCAATTCGTTCCGGGCCATGACAAGTTCATACGCATCAGCACTGACATCGCCATCCCGACCAAAACGGCTACCAGCGCAAGGATGATGTACTGGATTCCGATCACCTTATGGTCCAGGCTAAAGATATACTTGCGGATGAAGCCGGTTGGGGCCGGGTGGCGGTGCACGGCTTCGTGAGTTTCACCTGACATCTTTAATCTCCTCGTGGCTAAGCTAATTAACCGCAGCGTAGAGCAGCCAAGCGCTTTAGTAATCCTGGGTCGGCAGTTTGTATTTGGCCAACAACTCCGTCATCCGGGTCTGAAACTGGTCCTGAGGCAGGGCGGTCAGCGCGCCCAGTTCATCGTCAGGAAGGACCAGCAGGTAACTCTTCATCTGGAAGTGGAGCTGCCCGCAGAGTTCGGCGCAGGCAAGTTCATACTTTCCGGGCGTGTTCGCCGTGAAGTGCACGCGAATCACCATGCCTGGAACCAGATCCTGCTTAAAACGTAGCTGCGGGACCCAGATGTTATGAATCACGTCCTTCGATCTCAACAGCAATTCGACCGGACGACCGGCGGGGATCGCGAGCACGGTATGTACCGCGTCGTCCCTGGCATTCGGATCCGCCTCGTCGAGGCCGATGAAGTTGAGTGATGCGTCGTCAATCAATTTTGGATCAGTACGACCGAAGACACGATCGGTTCCGGGATAATGAAAGTTCCATTGAAACTGTTGCGCCACAACTTCAACCTGAAATGAGCCTGGGGGCGCATCATTGAAACGCAGCGACGCCCACACGCTCTGGCCCATCACCGCCAGGCCGATGAAAATAACGGCAGTGACGACCGTCCAGATAACTTCCAGCTTGCTGCTTCCGTGGGTGTAGGTAGCCCGACTGTAAGCGGCGTCCTCCCGATATTTCCAGACCATGTACCCGAGGCCAACCTGGGCTGCTGTGAAAGCAATGCCAACGACAATGATGGTTATCAGGAACTGGCGATCAAGCGCCGCCGCGTGCGATGAGATGGCCGTGGGGAACCACCACTTGTCGACAAAAAAGAGAGACACTGACAGGAGCGTCAGGATCCAGATAATAACCGCCAGAGCTCGTCCCATCGGTTACTCCTTTTGGTAAATGGTGAATGGTGACCTAGAAGTCAGAAGCCAGGAGTCAGAAGTAAGAAGAGAAGGATAAGAGTTCATTTCTGTTTCGACGTCAGACATCTTCTGACTTCTGACTTCTGAATCCTGACTCCTGGCTCCTGATTTCTGGACTTTATGATTTACCATTTACTATTTACCACCATTAGTATGAACAGAAGCGGCAGATAAAGAACCGAAGCCAGCAAGAGTCGTCGGGCCTCCTGCCGCGATTGCGAAAACGCAGCCCGAACGCTGCTGTAGAGAAACACCAAACCTAGAATGATCGCCCCGAAGAAATACACCTTGCCCGAAACTCCCAACGCAGTCGGCAGCAAGCTCACTGGCAAGAGCATCAAAGTATAGACAACTATCTGCTGACCTGTAATCCGCCCGTCTCGCTCAACCACGGGTAACATCAGTATTCCAGCGCGGGCATAATCTTCTCGATACATCCAGGCGATGGCCAAAAAATGTGGGAACTGCCACAGAAAAAGGATAGCGAATAGCACCCACGCTTCCAGGCTCAGCTCGCCGCGCGCGGCGGTCCATCCGATTAACGGCGGCACCGCCCCCGGGAACGCGCCGACCAAAGTTGAAAGCGATGTTTTCGTTTTTAGCGGAGTGTAAGCAAAGAGGTAGCCGGCAATAACCGTCAATCCGAGCAAGGCGGTGAGCGGATTCACCAGGACAGCAAGATACACCTCAGCCAGTACCGTTAAGCCGGCGCCAAAAACCAACGCTTCCCATGGCAAAAGTTTGCCGGATGGTAAAGGTCGATCAGCCGTGCGCCGCATCAGAGCGTCAAGGTCCCGCTCCAGGTACTGATTGAGCGTCGCAATTCCCGACGAAAGAAGACCGATGCCAATCATGGCGCTGATCAATCGCAGGTAATCGATCCTTCCCCTCGTCGCCAGAGCGAAACCAGCGGCGGCGGTTAAGACGATTAGAAAGGTGATGCGCGGTTTGGTGAGTTCGGTATAAGCCGCCACACGTTCGCGAAGAGTGAAGCGATCGACCACTGACGAGGAAATTCCGGGATGAAGTTCTACGGCAATTTCTTCCATTGACTATCCTAAAGGCTCAGAGCCCGCATCAGGCACCGCGGCGGAGGTTCAGAGTTCAACCCTTAGATTGTCGCTTTCGCGCCTGCAAGCTAAAGCTTGAACCCTGAACTAATACTCAAACCGCGCTGCGGCGATGTTGCCAATTCAAACTCCGAATCGGCCGCGCGCAAAGCCTTAAATGCTCTCAAAGTTAGTACGATGGTCGTAGCAAAGACCAAAGCGCCGCAGGCAACGTGCGCCACCGTAATAGCTATCATGGGATGCAACGGTTGCGGATCGTTAGGGGATGCGAGCCGAGTCATGTAGGCCGCAACGCCGAGCGTTAGTTGTACTGTAAGCAAAGCAAGTGTGATTACCGCGGGTCTGGTCAAAAACGTTTCGCCACCATATCGACGCAAAATCATAATCGCCGTGCTGGCCAATACGAGGGTTACTGCGATCGCTCCGCCAATATGAGCCAGGAGTAGGTCGGTCGGCAAATGCTTATCCCAGGTGGCGGAATGTCGCAGCGTAGCACCGACAATGAGTTGCAGAAATATCGTTGTCGTTGCCGCGATACAAGCATAACGAACCGGCAACGTGCCTTTTTCTTCCAGGGTCGGCTGCTGGCTGGTCCAACTCCTTGACGTAAAGACCGCCAGGGCCACCGTGGTGCAAAAAAAGAGTTGGGCTAGCGTCGCATGAGCCGTGGACACGGCCAGCGGCAACATGAGTTTTACCGTCAGCCCGCCCAGGAGGCCCTGAACAATGACACCGAACAGCGCGAGCAAACCCAACCGGCGCACCCATCGTCGCGGTTCTTTCCAGAAGAGAAAGACCACCAAGCCGATTGTCAGTAAGCCGACCGAAGTGGCAACCATGCGGTGACCGTGCTCCCAGAACAGGTTTCCCACCATTGCGGGGAAGAACTGTCCATTTGAGAGTGGCCAATCTTCCGTAGCCAACCCCGCGTCATTACTTGTAACAAGCGCACCGGCAATGATCAAAAAGAACGTCGCGCCCGCCACGAGCAAAGAAAACCAATGGAGACCTTTGTTCACCGTCGTCCGTATCTTTTACGCCATCCCATCTCAATTGCCGATTGCCAATTGCCAATTGCCGATTCCCCCTGAAGCGCTTGGCAAGATACTAACTATCTTAAAATTGGCAATCGGCAGTGTTCCTCAGTGTCGTCCAAGCATGGGCAGTTCCAGCGCCGGCATCATCTGCAGCCCACCTGACCGTGATGAGACCGTTGCGGCGTCGCCGAATGCGAAGTCGGCCTTGCCACTGCCATTGGCGGGCACTGTGACCTGCATCGTCTTCTCAGTGCCGTTTGGACCACCTTTTTCATGCCATGCGGCAACGGTGTAAGTTCCGGGGGGCACACCCTTGATTGTGAAAGTCCCATCTTCAGCACTTACAGCGTAGAACGGATGCCTGAGAACGCCGACATACGCCTTCATCCACGGATGCTGATTGCACTTAACCGGGATCAGAACTTCAGGGCGCGCGAAAGTCTTCTCGATTGGCGCGGCGCCGTTTGCCTGGGTTTGATTCCATTCCGGGTTAAACTTTGGCGTCGGGTGAACATTGTGCTGAGTCGGATCGCTGTTGGTGATTCTCAGCTTCTGATTCGCCTGGACTCCCAGGACATGCGGGACGTAGTGGCATCCTTTTTGGTCAAGCGTGACTGCATCTGTCGGCGTTGCGAAAGCATAGTCCCCAACCTTGGTGCCGTCGGCTGTTGCGCCATCCTTAATGTAGACAAAAGAATTCGCGAGTTTCCCGTCGGTAACGAGAGTGTCTTCGGTCACGAGGTTAGGGTTGCTCTGCCCGCAGACCGGATCGGCAGAAGTGTCTATCCTCTTTGGGGCCGGTGGAGTGCCATTGTACGCGATGGCTCCCATTACCGTTCCCTCATCACCTTTGCTTGCGTAAGTCTTGGTCGACGCAGTTGAGTTTGTATCCGGACCAGCATCGTTTGTCCCCGACCCGCCGCAAGACGAACCCAGCGCGACGAGCGAAAGAATAATTGTCAGAACAAACCAGACCCTCATCTGTTTAAACATAATCAATTCCTCCAAATTAAGATAACTTTCGGTGCAACTCTAGCACGGGCCTCCCCAGAAGTAGACCCACGAAGCACACCAGACGATTTACATTCCGGGGTCACGTGTTTTAGCTCGACCACCTGTGCCAGCCACAGTCGGCACGCGCTGGTTCTTGCGAATTTTCTTCGCCAGATTATTTCTGTTCTGCTTGCGCAACCTTCCCTGTATCTGAGAGCTTGCGCCGGCAGCAGGTTGTACGGGAGAAGTGGCGAGCAACCGTCTTTGCTCTTCCGGCGTCAGCAACAACATATAGCGCACGAGCAAGTCAGCATGATCATGTTTATACTCATTTGCGCTGGCCGGTGGATTCGGAAGATTTATGACCCAGCGGTCCCCTTCCTTTCTGAATAAGCCACTAGGCATGGCCGTTCCTGGATCGATCTGCGCGGGATCCAGCAGCCATCTGAACGTCCAGTCCGGCTTAAGACGCTCGCCGGCAAGCAGGAAGTTTGGGGCGATAGCTTGAGCGTCGTGTGCTGGGTCGCCGGTAATGTGACATTTCAAGCAAGGCGTACCCGAGGTGAACATTTGTCGCGCAACAAGCTTCTCCTGTTCGCTCAACGGCTGCAGAGGTTGCTTGATGTAAGGCTCTTGCTGGCCAGACATAGCCATGAAAAACCGCACCAGTGTCTGCAGTTCGTTTGGGGAAAAACTAAACGTAGGCATGCGTGCTTTTAGATAGACTCGCACGCCATTTCGATCCAGACCCGGTTGCGGCTTTAGCTTTCCGTCGTCATTCGCACAGGTACTTCCGTTTGTACTCTCGCTTTGGCTGCCACTAGCGCTTGCGCCGCTGCTGGTTCTTTCAAGGGTTGCCATACCGGGCGCTACCGGAGCTTGCTGGTCGCTCAGCGAAGGATCGTTGAGGAAGCGCAATAGCCAGTTCGGATCTACACGCGCTCCCTCGCTGGTCAATATTGGTGGTAGCAAATCCTTGCCCTCTGGCGTTAGGTAAGATGGCACGTCCATCAAGACCGAACGCTGACCGACTTGAATCTCGTGGCAGCCCATGCAGTTGTACTTCTTAATAACCCACCAGCCGTTCTGCACATCCTGCCGGCGCTGATCCTGAGGGTTATAGAAGAGCGATGCAGGCACGTTCGATCCTTCTGTGCCAACACTCCCTAACAGAAAGGTGGTCAGAGCATTCCGCCATTCCGGCGTCAGATAAGCCTTGGGCATTCGCAGCCGATCCTTAGGATCCTTCTCTTTGCCCTGATCGTAGATCGATGGTTCGGCCAGCTTGCGCTCGAAAAACCCTTTGTGGTTGTACCAGGGTTTCTCCGAATGTTCGCCACGTAACTTGAGCGGATCGTGTCCCTTCTCCGCATCGTGAGTCAGCAGAGCAAAGTCTAATCTCTCAATAGGGGTAGCCCCTTCAACCGTGAGCTCCTTGCCGATCCGTTGTTCCTCTTCAAACCCCTTGATTTCGTGGCAACTGGCGCAACCGTACTGCTTGATCAAGCCATGTCCTTTCTCTTTCAAACTCGGATCGTCCATGAAAGAGGCATCGGGATAAGCAGAAGCCGAAGAAAGCGAGAACAAGTAACTGGCGATGTCTCGAGTGTCCGGTTCAGTCAACCGGAAGTTTGGCATCACGGTCATGTTCTGAACTTGCAGCTCGGCGCCGTCATTCGGGCAGCGAGAATTCAACTCAGTATCAAACACGTAAGGCTTACCGTTTTTGTTGTAATCCTCTGCCGTAAGATCTCGCTTTTCTTTCGGGCAATACGGCGCCCAGCGTTCGCGTGGGTTATGAATCCAGCGCACGATGTATTCGTAGTTTGACTTTTCACCCACCCGCTGAAGATTTGCGGCAAACGTTCCGCCTATCGAGTTTTCGCCATCGCCGATTGCGTGGCAGCCGAGGCAACCCCGAGTTTCAAACAACTCTTTACCGTTGGCTGCATCGCCGCGAGCCTGATCTGCAACTTTGCCGCTGAAGCTCTCCTGCCAGAGATAAGCCGAGATCGCTCTAATCTGCTCGTCACCATCTCGATCAACCCCGAATCGCCAGAACGTCGGCATTTTAGTCCCCGGGCGAAAACCTTGAGGATCCTTAAGCCAGACTGGGACCCATTCCTTGCGCAGCTTGAGCCTAATGTCCTTCAGGTTCGGCCCGATCCTCTTCTGGTCCTGCATCAAATACTTCGACTGCAGGTTCAACTGATCAATGCGCGCGGCGAGCAGGCTATTTGAGACGCGCAATGATTCCGCATGCGCCAACAGCCGTTGCGCTTCAGCATCATCGGCAGCCTGATTAGCTGCCTCGGTATCCTGGCGGATCTGTTTCTCGTTACCGATGATTTGATCCTCGAGTTGAGCAGTGTTCTGCCGGGTGCTGGAAAGAGCATCCGTTTCTCGATCAAAACCTTCGTAACGGTGGCAGCCCACGCAACCACGCTGGTCGAAAAGATCTCGACCAAGGTTCAACGTCTCTGCGCCTTCAGTAACCCGATCTTTGGCATGGCATTGCTGACAGCCGGCCTCGATGTTCTCGCGCTCAAACAACGGCCACAGCCAAAATCTGTGCCGACCGTGTCCCTTAACTTCGCCGGTGGTGGCGCGACCGTTGCCCCAGTGACAACCTGAGCACCCAAATCGATCCGGGTTATGAATCTGGAGGAGTTCCCGGTTGGGATGGCTAACGAATGCGCGCGCCAAACTGTCAGGCGTTTTGCCCGGCCCTTCTGGCGCCAGGTCCGCCGGTCTGATATCCAGCGGCTCGCGAATACCGACATGACACACTTGGCAGCGGTCGACGATGTCTGACTCATTCGCGCTAATCTGGTGACCGAGGATGGAGTAGTCGAAGTTCTCCATCTTCCGGATGAGCCCGTCGATCTGGCCAGGGCCCAATCCGGTCATGTGGTGCCGCAGATAGTCGTCCCGCTTGGTTGCCAGTTCTGTAGGCTCCTTGAGCAACTCAGCTTTCCGACCCAGGCGCCTTGCCTTCTCTTCCCTCAGGTCGTTGTAAAACTTCTCCAGTTGCTCGTAATTCATCTTCTGCGTAGTGGGCTTGCCGGCGCCATCAGCAGCCGGTAACTCGACTTCGACTACTTCCTGCCGCTTCTCCTGCGCCTGATTCCGATACTTCTCTTTAGCGGATCCTTTAGCAGTTTCAATATTGTAGTTGATGACTGTGAGACGGCCGCGTTGATTCTGGAAGGGATCGGTTACCGCGTCGAGCTGCCTTTGAATCTGCGCGACCTTTCGATCAATCTCAGCAGTTTCCGGCCTAATTAGTTCCTGCGCAGCTTTTGCTTCGGCGTCCAGCGTCTGATACTCGGCGCTCTCTTTAACTTCCGCTTCAGTCTTGCCGGCTTGCGGTTTAATACTCTTCAGGTAACGCGTGTAACGGCTGACAAACTCCTGTTGAATGCCCTTCCAGGGACGCTGACCGAAAGTTTCATCCCAAAGCGCCCATACGAGAGAACCGGTGAGAAGCAGGGCGCAAACCAGCAGAATGCCGCTGGTAGAGCGGCTGACGATCGGATCGGGTGCCGGCACCTCAGGCTCTTTCCTCACCAACGATTCACTAGCTTCGGGAGAGTCGGCCACTCAGAATCATTCCTCCGCGGTCGTCAAATTTTAGACCCCTCAGATATTGAACCAGGGCGTCACCCAGACATACTTAATCGTTAGCGCCAGCCGCAGGATAAGTTTCACCGGCATCGCCAACAGCACACTGATCGCAAAAAACTGAAAAGTCACGTACTGCAGAATGCTGGTTCGCTCTAGCAGCTTTTGCTCAAAAGGGTCGCGCGGGAACAAACGGAGCGGCCGCAGCGAGATTCGTTTAAAATCGACCGTCATCAGCCAATGGAAAAACAGCGCCCCGACAATGTAGAAACCACCTACAACCAGGGCGCCAAAGATCCACTTGCCCCAGTTGCTCTGGAGAAATCCGAGATGCAGCGTTTTGCCGATCCAGCTTGCGGCGATCAGGTCGTGCAGGTCTATGTTCTTATCGAACACCACCGCGTTGTGATCCCAGGTCTGACCTGGCCAGAACCAGATCCAGCCAGGGCCACGAATAAAAGTCCCAATTACGATCAGCAGGATCCACTGCAGAAACCCGACGGCAAACATTCCCACCGCAAATCTGCGCTGTCTTAGTGTGTAGTAGCCGTTGCCGAGCGGGTTTGAATCGACGTATGGGAAGACCATCAAGCCTACCATGATCAGCGATGGCATTACGACGCCGGCAATCCAAGGATCGAAATAGACCAGCATCTCTTGCAATCCGAGGAAGTACCAGGGCGCCTTCGACGGGTTCATAGTCAAGTTAGGATTGGCAGGCTCTTCCAGCGGCGCGTTGAGGGTGATCGACCAGACAAATAGGATCACCGTAACGATTACTGCCACCAGGAACTCGATGCGCACCAGATAAGGCCAAACATGTAGCTCACGCGCCCATCCCGGTCGCCACGGTTCCGCCTTCCGATGGTGGGTTTTCGCGAGTTTGGGATCCTGTTCCAGCTCCTTGATAAGCCTATCATTCGCCAGGGACTGCCTAATTCCCATCCAGGTGAAAAAAGGAACCAGGAACAGCATCGCCACGATGGGAACGTTGTCCGGCGCCGAGGAGATTTTCCAGAGTTGGTTCCAATCTTCAACCTGCAGCACAGCAAGGACCACCACGGCCACCAGCATCGCCAGGGCTATCAACTTACCTTTGCTCAATCTGAATCTGCGTTTCGCCATAGCGATCGGTAGAAAGGCGCTTTGAGTTTCGTGATTTTTCGGTCGATTTCGTGGATCGTTTGTCGTCTGCTGCGGAAACTACAACTATCCACGAAATCACACGAAAAATCACGAAAAACAGACTGTAACGTCACTTGAGAGACACTACCACTAGCTACTTTTTCTTCACCGCCTTCATCTCTGATTCAAGCATCACGGGTGCAGGACCGGAGATGCCTCCATCCTTGCGTATGCGCCAAAAATGCACAGCCATGAAAATCGAGGCGACGAGGGGTATACCAATGCAATGCCAGATGTAGGAACGCAACAACGCATTCGAGTCAACGATCGATCCACCCAGCAGTCCAAAACGAACGTCGTTGAAAGGAGTCATTCCGAGCTGAACTCCAAATGGTCCTTCGGATCCCAGCATGGGAGTGGCACGAGCCATGTTGGTACCAACGGTCACGGCCCAGAAACCTAGCTGATCATCGGGCAAGAGATACCCCGTAAATGAAAGCAGCAGAGTCAGCACCAGTAACACCACGCCGACGCCCCAATTAAACTCGCGTGGTCTCTTGTACGAACCAGTAAGCACGACCCGAAACATGTGCAGCCAGGTGGTTATCACCATCAAGTGGGCCGCCCAACGATGCATATTGCGCAGGAGCTTTCCGAAGGGAACGTCGTGCTCCAAATAAAGGATGTCCTTAAAAGCGTCAGCCTTCGTGGGGTGGTAATAGAACATCAAGAGCACACCGGTGAAGGTAAGCACGATGAACAGATAGAAGGTGATGCCGCCCATGCCCCAGGTAAACGGATAACGCACGGCGTCGCGATTAATTTTTGCCGGATGAAGATGCAGAAAGACGTTCGAGAGGATTGCCAGAGAACGGTTGCGGGGGTCGGAGCGATCGTGAGATACGCGAAAGATCGATTTCCAGAGCTGCGTATTCTGCGGGTCCTGGTAAGATTTAGCTTCCTCAACGGCCCGCTCTTTAAGCGCCATCCCGCTCTCACGAGCCTTTTCCACCAGGCTTGAGCTGGCCTTCTCGCCGCCAGTTAGCTGCTTAGTCTCTTTATGTTCCGGTTGATCCGGACGTTCTGGTTCCATAACCTCTCTGTGTGACTCGTTTCTGAAGAAGCGGGGTGAATCCGACGCGCCCTCAACCTCCCGATACTCACAAAGGAATGTAAGCGCCGGGCTCATCAAACTCGGTTATTTCACCCTTAGGCCAATCGTAAAGCTTGGCAATATCCACTACGATCTGACCCTCGGGATCCAGTTCAACATGAGCGCGGTCCATTGGCCGGGGAGCCGGACCTTCAAAGTTAATGCCCTCGCTGTCGTAGCCACTGCCATGGCATGGGCATTTGAATTTGTTCTCGCTTGCCTTCCAATCGGGTGTACAACCGAGATGCGTACAGACGGCGTAGATCACAAAGAGCCGGTCAGAAGTCTTGGTTACCCAAATGCGATACTGCTGTTGCCATTTTGTATCGACGCCCAGCGCGTAATCACCCGGAGAACCGATGCGGAAAGTACTCGAAGGCTCAAAAATCGCTCGCGGCAAAAAGAACCGCAGGAACATCAGGAAGCACGTGGTTAAAAATCCGACCACTGCTGCCCAAACAATCCGCCGCCGCATTTTGTTAACTGGCGGATCGGGAGCGCTTTGAACGACTGCACCGGCAGCCTTTGGGGCGGGGCCTGCCGCTCGTGGTAACGCTTTTGCCGGCACGGACGGTGGCGGAGGAGCAGCCGCTCCGGCTACAGGAGGCGTGGCAGTGGATAGCTTGGGGGATAGCTCTTCATCGGCCGGACTATCCACTACGTACCTCCGTCGATTGGAATTTGCAACCAGATCAAAACCGTGGTCGCAGGTACACTTATACTTCAACAGCAGAGCCTGAACTATACAACTCCCCGAAAAGCAGGGATCACTCTCTGCAAAATTGCCCGAATTATTTGCGTAATCATTAAGAGCGCCGCGCCCGTTAAGATTTATAATTGGCCCGGTGGCGATATTTATAACCTGTTTTCTGATTCGAGGGCAAGCAGTATTTATGGGATTCCGTACCGTGACCGGGCTGTCAATTGATTGCCGATTGAGCCCATTGCCGATTGCCGATTGCCGATTGCCGATTTGTCGAAGGCGGGCATAAAGCGTCTTGAAATCGCAATGGTCAATTGGCAATTGGAAATCGGTAATAGGACTGGCATGACCTCAGCCGTGAAAACCAAAGTTATCATCTACTCGCGACCGGGTTGTCATCTCTGCGTAGAAGCGAAGGCGGCGATGCGCGCCGCCGGCTGCGAGGGTGAATACACGCTCGACGAAGTGAATATCGAAAACGATCCTGAGCTATCTGAACGCTATAAGGATGATATTCCGGTGATCACAGTTAATGGTGTCGAGGCGTTTAGGCGCCGGGTAACTGCGGCAGAATTTCGCAGACGTCTCCTGGGGCCTCACTGTCGCTAACATCTCACCGACACGTTGACCTCGTACCGTTACGGAGGCTTTTTCCTGTTGGTTCGTGTGATTTCGTGGATCGTGTGTTGTCTGCGGAAAACCACAACGATCCAGGAAATCACACGAAGCAAGACAGCGTCGTCCTAACAGCCACTCCTAGCGTCTGCAAAGTTCAACCTTCGGCTTGAGTCCGAGATTGCTTCAAACAATCTCGCTCGCTCGCGCTCGTCCGTCGCCTGCCGGTAAGTCAACACCAAGTCTTTCAGAGAGGCTAATTCCCGGTAGAGTCCCGCATTCTCCATTGGTGGTGTCAGGTAGGAGATGAGTTCGGCATAGGAGCGGCGCTTGGCGATTGAACCTTCGGAAGGGTTGTTGACGCTGTAGATGTACATGTTTGGCAGTTCGCCCACAAGTCTGTCCGGCCAGCACGATCCGGAAAGTCCCACTTGCTTCCCCGGCATGAATTCCAGAGATCCGTGGGTACCAAAGTGAATCACCGCATCCACATTGAGCACGGTGGAAAGATAAGTATAGAAAGCCATGAATCCGTGATGCGGCGCGCCTCCTCTAGCCATCATCAACCGCATCGGGTCGCCTTCATATCCAAACGTCGGCTGCACACCAATAAAGATGTTGCCTAGCATGAGACCCTGAATCAATAACTCGTTTCCGAACATATTAATGCTGCCCGGCGCTCGTCCCCACTCTGGCTCAACCTCATCCACATAAGGACAAAGTCGACGATACTCGCCGGTGTCCATTCGATAGGCAACGTTAGCCGTCGCTCCAAAAGTTTCAGAGTTCCCACCCAGCAGTCTCTCCCGCAGTTCCTCCGATGAGGGAGGGAGTTCTACATCGTAGCCGTCCGCTTTCAGTTTCTTAATTGTGTCCCAAACGCTGGGGAAGACATCGAGATCGGCGGCGGTTCCGATGTTGCCCTTGTTCGGAGGAAAGCAAAACAGGACCAGGGCGAGCTTGAGTTCCCTGCGAGGCGCGCGGCGCAGGCGGTTTGCGCGCCGCAATCGTCGTGCAAGACGTTGGCAGCGATCTTCCAGCGCCACCGGTTCAACATCCCAGGATGAAATTCCGCCATAGACAAAAGGTTCAGTGGCGCCATCGATCTCAGGAATGGCGATCTGCATTCCTGCTTGAATCGGATTTAATCCCGTAAGCGACTCCTGCCAGGCTTCAATACTCTGGGTATCCAAACTAACCGCGGATCGATAAGGACGATTTAAGCTGGTCAGATATTCCGAGGCCGCCAGGCTGTCGTTCATCGCGGGTCCGCCCACAAAGCTGAAGCCGGTTAGCGAAAGGATCTGGCTGACGCGGGATTGCTGGCTGTCAGTGGTAAGTTGTCCGTTGTCGGTTGTTCGGAGGTTGGACTTTGGACTTTGGACTTTGAACTTTGGACTCGGGTTGGTATCTATAAAGAATCTCTGACACGCTTCCCGGTTATCCATGAGCGTCGCGATTGCCGGGATGACGCTCAAGCCTTCGTCCTCGATTGCATGAATGAGTGCGTCGTAATGCTTGGTTGTTTTGCTGACCACCTGCGGCCGCATTAGAAGCAGACCTATTGTTGATTCAACATCAAGGGGTAATTCCTTCGACTTTGGACCTTGGACTTTGGACTCTGGACTCCGCCTGGAGTACCACTTTCGATATGCCTCAAATGTTTCAAATAACTTTGGCGCATCCGGATGGTAGATCGCGACCGAGGGCATAGCTTCGGGCGCTGGAATATCAATTCTCAGTTTGCGCAATCGCCCGTCCGGCAGGTAGTGCTTCAGCGCGAACAGGATCATTAAGCGAATGTTGCCTGACGTAGGTTGCAGAAAATAGCAGAAGATGTAGAGATAGTTTTTGACGTCACGGAGTTTTCCCGCTGTAGGCACAAACCTGAGAATGCCCGGCAACCTGTCGACAAGCTTCAGGTATTGCCCGTGCCCGCGTCGCCGCCTGTTGGAATCACCGTTTGAAAAGTTTCCACGGGCCTGCCTCCCAATCCATGAGCCGGCGGTGCCAAGGAGGCGGATGGCGCGCTTAAATGTTCCTTTCTCCTTTCTCCTCTCCGCATCCGTGGATTCGTTTCCAAAGAACCGGCCGACGTCCAAACTTCCCATGCGCGTCCTTCGCATCAACTCTGGCATGCAGTTGATAACGATTACTGCGTGATGGCGTTTTCTGTAACGTTCAAGAGCAGGAAGCAGCCGCGCAGCATTCTCGCCATCCATAACGTGAATGATAAATACAACATCCGACGCAGCGAGATCGTGATCGACCTCGGTCCACTCGATTTGATTTAGCGGCGAGCCGAAGTTATGCGCAGCCACACGCAGGTCAAGCTGGTACTCGCGATTGATTTCCCGCTCCGCATTCTTAAGCGGCGCCAGCAAACTAGACCCGACATAGAGAACCGTTACTTGCATTTAACTGCCTTCATTTTTGAAACAATCGACTTCATCACCCAATGCTGGGATTCTCGAGTGTTTTGATTTCG
This sequence comes from Acidobacteriota bacterium, assembly GCA_030859905.1. Taxonomy (GTDB): domain Bacteria; phylum Acidobacteriota; class Blastocatellia; order Pyrinomonadales; family Pyrinomonadaceae; genus PSRF01. The sequence goes on along the minus strand of JALZJF010000085.1, from coordinate 3,196 downwards.
TATTCGTTCGTGTCATTTCGTGGATCGTTGGTTTTCCGCAACTGACACACGATCCACTAAATGACACGAACTGACACGAACAGAGTCGTCACCGTTGTTGCCGGGGATTGATTAGCGGGTCAGATTACGTACCTTTTCCACTCGAGTTTGACTTTGCTGCCAAAGTTAATTAACAACCCAACTCTCATCCGTGTCATTTTCAAATAGTTAAGCAGTTGCGCTTCGTCGATTCCAGTTAGTCTTTCCATTGCTTTCAGTTCAACAATGATTTGACTAAAGCAGACTATGTCGGCGACATATTTTTTCTCTAACGGGTGGCCCTTGTAGAGAATGGTAAGCTCCTTCTGATGCTCAAACGGCAGGCCTCTTCTGCTCAATTCAATCTCGAATGCCTCCTGATAAAGCGGTTCGAGGAAGCCGCGGCCAAGCTGATAGTAAACATCCATCGCTGCGCCTATGATTTCATAGACTTCTTCCTTGAGGACTAATTCGGTCATGAGGAGGACCTCCTTAGTTAGGGTTGGTTTCTACTTTGGATTTCTTACTTCGTGCTACTTCGTGTCATTTCGTGGATCGTTTGTCACCTGTGGCGGAAAATACAACGATCCACGAAATCACACGAAAGACTCGGTCATTCAAATACTTTTCAAGCAACGCCCTCGAGTTGGTCTTCAAGACTACAACTGATCTCGCGCAATCTGTCCAATAAAGCTGAGTCTGGTTCCCAGTAGCCGCGTCCCTGCGCTTCAAGCAAGCGACCCACCAAGGAATGTGCGGAATACGGATTAAGCGTGCGCAGGCGCTCAAGCATGGTTTCGTCAAATACAAACGTATTTGCGACTTCTGTATATATCCAGTCGTCAACGGCGTCTGCGGTAGCGCTCCAGCCGAAAGTATTAGAAACGTGGCTCTCTATTTCGGCGACCCCGCGGAATCCGTGATTCAGCATTCCCTCGTACCATTTCGGGTTGAGCGTTTTCGTGCGTGATTCCAGACGCACGGTCTCCTCCAGTGATCTAATTCTGGCATCGCGCGAAAGAGAGTCTGACAGATAGATTGCTGGCCGGGCCTGAGCGCGTGTCTCGACGGCTTTGGAAATCCCGCCCAGGTACTCAAAGTAATGATCGACATCCGTAATCCCGATCTCAAACGTGTCGATGTTCTGATACGTGGCTTCCACCCGTCCCAAAACTTGATCCAACGCAACTCGAGCTTCACGTCCTTCAACCGCGCGCCCCTCGGAGTCTCGGCCATAGGCAAAACACTTGCGTGTCACGAACAGATCCCCAAGAGTCTGGTCGCGGTCCCACTGCGAGCCCATCACCATAAAGTTGACGTTAGTTCCGTAGTTGCCGGGCGCGTTGGAAAACACACGGGCCACAGCGTCGTCAAAGGAGCAGACATCGTTGCTCACTTGCTCCATCACGTGTCGCCGCAAGTAATTCATATCAAGCGGCTCGTCCAGTTGGGCAACGAGTCGAACAGCTTTGTCGAGCAACAACACAGTGGGACTAAACAAATCGCGGAAGATTCCGGAGATAGTCATGACCACGTCAATCCGCGGTCGTTTCAATTCCTCGAGCGGAATCACTTCCACTTCCGTAACCCGGTTCAGGGAATCGCGCACCGGACGCACACCCAGCAACCAAAATGCCTGGGCCACTCCTTCACCTTGAGTCTTGATGTTATCCAGACCCCACAACACCAGCGCCATCGCTCGGGGATAGCGTCCATTCTCGGCCAGGTAACGTTCAAGCAGACTCCCGGCAACCGCTTCGGCGCGGGCAAAAGCCATCGTCGAAGGAATGGTGTAGGGATTAACAGCGTGTGTGTTTCTTCCGGTGGGAAGGATGGCAGGGTTTTGAACGATGTCGGCGCCTGGACCGGGTGCGATGAATTCACCACGCAACGCGCGGAGTAAAGCTTCGACTTCGGTATTAGTTTCGAGTTGCTTCGAGATCTCTCCCAACAGAGCGAACACCGGAAGCGAATCCTCCCGATCAATATTCGAGGTACGCTCCAGCAAAGATGCTGCGGCCTTGGCACCCCCCCGGAGAAACTCCTTAATCGCCGCGGTGACTACGTTATCAATCCGCTCCCGGTCTGACAATCGCGCCTGGTCCAACGATGCGGTCTTGAGCAGTGCGTCATAACTTCCGAGGCCGAGACTCTCGCTCACCAGATCGGGCAATGCGTGTACACCCGCCTCAGGCCGGTCAAACGAAGCGATCATTCTGAGCATGTCTGCTCGCTCTGCGGTTTCGGACGGACGTCCAAACACATGTAGGCCGGTCGGTATCAGCCGCTGCTCGACCTCGATCAGTTGATCGTAAAGTTCCAGCACACGCCGATCGCGTTCAGCTTCCGACAGTGATTTATCAGGTTGACTCGACATTTGAGCGCGATGATTTCAGGAATGTAACATTACAACAGTCAAGCACGTTCGCTGCGTTCATGAATGATAGAAAAGCGCTTTGAGTTTCGTGATGTTTCGTGTTATTTCGTGGATCGTATGTATTGTCGGCGGAACGAACGATCCACGAAATCACACGAAGCCACACGAAAATAAACAAACGGAAGAGTCAATTGAGAGACCCTGCACTAGTTACCCCGTATGACAGTTAGGTAGTTCCCTCCCAATTTATCCGCCAGAACCCGAGCATCACCGTTTGAGATATATTCGTTTTGACTGTCCACGACAAAGGTTCTTACGCCTGCCTTTTCTAACGCTGAACCCAGGCCGGCTAACTCTCTCTCGATCATCTTACGACGTTCAGCCCGAAGTTCACGCGGATTTTTAGAGACAAACGGACTTCCGTTTGATCCGGAGGGAACATTCGCGTTGCCGTCAGTGAAAATCAAAAGAACGATTTCACTTTCGCCTCGATCTTGTTTTGCTACCTCCAGCGATCGGATCAGGCCGGCGGTGAGTGGCGTTCCGCCGCCGACTCCCAGTGAATCGAGAACTCGACGTGCCCGAAGCATGCTCCTTGACGGCGGTAACAGCACTTCCGCTGATGTACCGCGAAACCCTACGATCGCCACGCGGTCACGCTTAATGTACGACTGCTTCAGCAGGCTGAGCGCTGCTCCTTTCGCCTGGCGGATGCGGTTGATTGCCATACTTCCAGAGGCGTCTATAGCAAAAATGAAAAGCCTTCCCCTCTTCCGGCTCAGTTGCTTGTAACGGAGATTA